>CALZMS010000118.1 GCA_945788595.1 uncultured Lachnospiraceae bacterium | reverse complement strand
GATATTCCGTGAACTTCTCATAAAACAGTGTCTGAATTTCCTGTTCACTTTTTCGGAAGCTTTTGATAGATACGGACGTAAAGTCCATAAGCTCTGCTTCCAGCTGCATGACATATCCATAGAGGCTGTCCATAAATCCTCTGGACTGCTTATCCTGAAAACTTCCGTCATCCCCGCCGGCCAACAGACGTTCCAGACGATCATAACGATCCTCACAATCATTTACCGTATCGTTCAGCCGGTGATAGGCAAAAGTATCCAGACTCATCTCCCGGATAGGTTCTTCTCCCAGCTCCGGCAGCACATGAGAAATATAATCAGAAAAAACACTGTTCGGTGACAGAATCAGCACATTCTCCGAACGTAGATTCTTACGGTCATGATACAGAAGATAAGCGATTCTGTGCAGTGCCACCGAGGTCTTACCACTGCCGGCCACACCCTGGATCACCATGATCCGGTCTCTGGTGTTGCGGATGATCTCATTTTGTTCTTTCTGGATTGTGCGGATAATGTTTTTGAGTTTTGTATCTCCGCAGCCGGACAATTCCTCCCGCAGCACATCATCATCGATCTTAACATCACTTTCGACGGCATAGACCAGTTTCCCCCGGCGGATCTTATACTGCCACTTGGAAGTGATCTCTCCCTGCATTTCGCCCCCCGGCGCAGTATAGGCTGCCATACCACTATCGTAGTCATAAAACAGACTGCTGACCGGTGCTCTCCAGTCATAGATCAGCGGCACATTTCCTTTTTCCTGAGAAAAAGTCCCGATGCCAATATAAAAAGTCTCCGGTTCATCTTCTCCTTCATATACAAAATCCACTCTGCCGAAATACGGTGAATCCAGCATTTTTTTGTACCGGGTATGCAGGCTATGCTGCTGGGCATTGGCATTGATCTGATTTAACAATGCCTGCTGGTTATCAAAATTTTCATATCCGTATTCGTCCATCTCTGTATAGTTTTCCCAGTAATACTCGTGCATGGCCTCAACTTCTTTTTCACCCTCGGCGATCTGGCCTTTCAGCTTTTCCAGCCGTTTTTGCATCAGGGCCAGCACAGTATCCAGAAACTTCTGATGTTCTTCCATGGTCTCTCTCCATCCTGACATAATAGGTTATATTATAATCGTTTTCTTCAGAAAGTAAAAGGGAAATCTTAGGACAATGTATACGTAAAACGTACAAAATTTTTTGAAAGAGAAATTGCTTTCTTCCATATTTTATCTTATACTATATTTGCAATGCCACGCATTGTTAAAAAATATATCACTTTAATATAGGGGAGAACAAAAAATATGGGAACCTTTAATGAAACAGATTTGGGAAAGCGAGTTAAGCAGCTTCGTCTCGAGCATAACCTCACCCAAGATCAGGTAGCAAAGGTCCTGCACGCAACTCCGGGCTATATCAGTAATGTAGAAAATGGACGTACCGCCATGTCACTTCGTATGCTGATGTATTTCGCCCGTCTTACCGGCACGACACTTGACTCTCTGGTGGGCAGCATGGACGAATCCTATACCGCAACTGCTCTCGACAACGAAATTCTTTCCCTGCTTTCCGACTTCACAGATGAAGAAAAGCGCAAACTGATCAAAACAATCCAGATGTGGAAGGAGAAATGACAATGTTAGAAGCACTGAAACAGCAGGTTTACGAAGCCAACATGGAACTGCCCAAACGCAAGCTGATCACTTACACCTGGGGCAACGTAAGCGGAAGAGATCCTGAAACAGGATATTTCGTAATCAAACCCAGCGGCGTTGACTATGACAAGCTGACCCCGGATGACATGGTTGTCATGGATCTGGACGGCAACAAAATCGAAGGAAAATACAAACCTTCCTCTGATACGCCGACACACATTGAGCTTTATAAAAAATATCCGGAAATGGGCGGTATCGTACATACCCATTCTCCGCAGGCTACCGCTTGGGCCCAGGCTGGACGCAGCATTCCGCTGTACGGAACTACCCACGCTGATTATTTCTACGGTCCGATTCCCTGTGCCAGAAGCCTGACCAAGGAAGAGATCGAAGGTGCATACGAAGCCAACACCGGAAAGGTAATTATCGAGACTTTTACAGAGGGTGACATCAATCCGATGTTCACACCGGGTGTACTTTGCTGCAACCACGGAGTTTTCACATGGGGCAAAAATGCTGCTGAGGCAGTGCACAACGCTGTTGTTGTTGAGGAAGTTGCCCGTATGGCAACATTGACCGAAATGATCAATCCGAAGGTACAGCCGGCTCCGGACACCATTCGTGACAAACATTTCTATCGTAAACACGGCGCAAACGCTTACTACGGACAGTAAGTCATAACAACCGCATAAAAGGAAAAGTCAGGGTAAGCAGACACCGGGGAAAACAAAAAGTGTCTGGTTACCCTTTCTTTTACCTGCTGTAAGAATACTGCCACAGACGGGCTGTCCTGCTATATACCGACTCCCCCCGATCATATTTCTCAACCAGGATTGCAGGATATCCTCTGCGGCTGATGAAAAAGACCATGTCCGTCCATCTCAGACGCCATGTATTGTCATCTACGATATCGCGCAGACTGGCTCCGTAAAGCTCCATGAGGGCAAACATCGCATCTGTCTGGGGATAGCTGAGTCCCCGTTCATACTTATACACAGCCTGAACAGAACCAAGGCGCAGATAATCTCTCACCTCCTGGGCTGTGAGATGATTCGCCTTACGCAGACGACGCAGATTGCGTCCGATCACTTTCAGATCATATTCCGGTCTTTTTCTCAAATCCATCGCCAAATTCATCTCCTTTGATGGTCCTTTAAGTATAACACTCACTCTCTGTACTGTCATTGAACTCATAGTTTAAAACAAAACGATCCACTGGACCATGTATTGCCTGGTAAACAAAGGGCACCAGCCATATCCTGACTGATGCCTCCTGATCCCATTTACGCAAACACCCGTTTTATACTGCCATAATGCAGGAAAATCCCCTGCTCAGCCAGCTCTTTGATTTCCTCTGCCGTGGCCAGCCGATAACCGTCCGTCTCCTCCGTCTGCAGCTTCAGATCTTCTTCCTTGAAATCCAGTACAAAACGGTACACATCTACAAAGTAGTTATCTCCTTCTTCCGGATTTTCCCGGTGATAGGTAAATACATAACCGCCATCCGCCTTACTGACATCAAGTCCCGTCTCCTCCCGGACTTCACGAAGTACCGCGTCGTAGGATTCCTCTCCGGCCTGCGCAGCTCCGCCGGATACTTCCCACCATCCGGGCGCCCAGGCTTTGGTCATCACCCTTTTGGTGATCAGATACCGGCCATCCGGACGAACCACTACACCAAGCACCGATAAATGGTACTCTCCATCCTTCAAGCACCAATCGTTTCTCTTCATGAGGCGTCCGGTGCGCTTTTTATCTGCGTCATAAATATCCCAGTATTCCATGATGTAATCCTCTTTCTGCTTATTTTCCGATGTGGATATGGGGTTGATGCTCCCTGAACCAGTCCAGCGTCTCCGTCACATACGCTTTATAATCTGCATGAAGCCGCCATACCTTTCCCGAAGGATCGCCAATGCACAGGCTCATCTCCTCATGGGCAAAATCTCCACCCTCACTGACCTCTGTCATCAGATAAGCGTTCACAATATCCGTATACCGTATACATTTGGTATGAAAGAAATAACGGTGTACCAGAAGATGCTCTCCCAAACGGATTTCTCCCATATTTATACCATTTTTTCTTTCTTTTCTGACCTCTTCTCTGGAAGGGCACTCACCATATAAGCATTTCATTCTCTGTTCTCTTCCCTGTAAAAATGTTCTCAGTAACGAATTGATTATATAAAATTCCCGTAAAAAAGGCAATCCCATTTACTAATTTGGCTTTTTACCGTATAATTCATCGTATCTGTTCAGTACCTCAGATAGGATGCAAAAATCATGAAAACACAGGAGGTCAACACTATGCGCCGAAGAAAGCGTTCCCATTTTCCGATGATTCTTCTTCTCTGTCTTCTTTGTCTCTTACTTCTGGGCATTCGGCAGGGACTTTTCTCTGCAGACAGTTCTTTTTCGCTGTCCGCTATACTGCAGCCGAATTCTTCGGAAGATACACAACCATCCACTGTAACAGAAGACTCTGCCTTGACCTCAGATTCTCTTCTTTCTGAAACCGCTTCGTCCCTTTCCGATACATCTGCCGCGTCAGAAAAAAAGGACACCGTTTCCTCTGCCGTTCCCGAACAAGATACGGATGACTGTTACGCCTATTATTACCAGCAGCTTCCTGATGCCCAGCAAAGGTTATACCGTCAGCTATATTCCTGCGTTTCCAGCCGAAAAGACAATGTGACTTTGTCCGTTACAGATTCAGATACCGTACATAAGGTCTATCATTTTGTCCTTTACGACCATCCGGGATTATTCTGGTGCACAGGCAGCAGCAAGAGCCAGGTCTATACTGATAAAATCGAATTTATGCCGGAGTATTCTCTCACACCGGAGGAAATCTCCATGCGGCAGAAGGAAATCGAAGAACAGACAGAGCTCTGCCTGTCCGAAATTTCCGCATCAGCCAGCGACTATGAAAAAGTACGCTATATCTACACCTGGCTGATCACCACTGTGAATTATGATGAACATGCCAGCGACAATCAGAATATTTACAGCTCCCTGGTGGGTCATGCCTCTGTCTGTGCCGGTTACGCTAAAGGAATGCAGTTCCTTCTGAACCGCCTTTCTGTTCCCT
>CALZMS010000117.1 GCA_945788595.1 uncultured Lachnospiraceae bacterium | reverse complement strand
TCAATTCCAGAAGAACTTTATTTCCAATGTATCCCATGATTTCCGGTCTCCGCTGACCTCTATCAAGGGCTATGTGGAGGCTATTCTGGACGGTACGATCCCCCACGAAATGCAGGACCGTTACCTTAAGATCGTTTTGTTTGAAACTTCCCGTCTGACCAAGCTGACCCAGGGTATGCTGCAGTTAAATGATCTGGATGCCAAAGCTTATATGCTGAATATTCAGGACTTTGATCTGAATCAGCTGATCAAAAATACGGCGGCTTCCTTTGAGGGCACCTGCCGGGAACGTCATATCTCTATTGAGCTGCTTTTGGCTTCGCCGAAGGAATACGTTTCCGCCGATATGGAGAAGATTCAGCAGGTAATGTACAATCTGATCGATAATGCCATTAAGTTCAGTGATAAGCATTCCATGATCACTATTGAGACTACCCGTAAAAATGAGCTTGTGTTTGTTTCTGTCAAGGATCAGGGCAGCGGTATTCCGCAGAAGGATCTGTCCAAGATATGGAACCGTTTTTATAAGCAGGATCTGTCCAGAGGCAAGGATCGCACCGGCACCGGTCTGGGACTGAGTATTGTTAAGGAAATTATTAATACTCATAAGCAAAATATCAATGTGATCAGTACGGAAGGCGTGGGGACGGAGTTTATCTTTACGCTGGCACGGGCTAAGGGGAAGGATGAGGATGAAGGCTGAATATATCACACCGAAGATATGGATAATATAGAAGAATAGAATGAAAGGATCACATCTGGTTAAAACAGAGGGTGGTCCTTTTTGCATTTTATTATTTATTTTAGATTATCCTTTTTCGCTTTAAAAGTTAGATATTAGAGTTGTTTTCACTACTGAGACTTAATTTGTTACATGCCTTTTATCATTTGCGCCTGAAGAATGGCTGTATACTGATTTTAAAATTAATAGTTCTTTAATTCAAAAACTATATTATGTATTGAAAATATTTCATATTTAAGATATACTTTTGTAAAAGCATTGCTTCTCTTCTTTTGCGCTTTTAAGCGTATCTAATTCATTTCTAAATATCAAAAAAGGAATCCATGCTTTTTCAATCACATCTATGGCAGGGATCCTTGAAGATATTAAATGGATAAGATTTTTTCTCAGGGATTCCTATCAATGAAAGGAGAATCCCATGAAAGAAAACAGAGAGTACAAATGAATATGAACGAAGCGGTTGATGATGCAATCAAGGATTGTATACAAAATCACGTGCTGGAGGAATTCTTCAGAAACAGAAAGGATGAGGTGAGAAAAATGACGCATCTGGATTATACGTGGGAGAAGAGAGAAAGGCTGATCCGAAAAGAAGAATATGAAGATTGAAAAGCAGAAGATATAATTGTGTTATTAGAGAATCTGGGGGAGATATCTGAAGAGCTTCGGGCAAAAATTATGGCAGAAAAAGATTTGCAGGTTCTGTCAAAATGGCTTAAGTTAGCGGCAAAAGCAGATTCTATGGAAGCGTTTCTGGAAAAAAAGAACCTTATTCCAGTGAATTAAAGCTGTTTTTATAGGGCAAAGTTTGTGATTCATTCATAAAAAGTTCATATGTCTCTGGTAAACTTTTGTCATGAATGACAAATACGATTTCCTGAAAGAACAGGTAAAAAAACAAAAGCCGTATATCAAGTGGCTCAAAAGAGCGGGAGCGGCAGCTTTTTCCGGCCTGATTTTCAGTGTGGTGGTATTGCTGGTTATGGTGTTTGTCTATCCCCGTCTGAATCAGGCGATAAATCCGAAAGATGCACAGCAGGTGGATCTGGGAATGGTCAGTCCTCAGAATCAGAACAGCGGGCAGAACGAGGCAGACACAAGTACAGGTAAAACAGAAGAAAGCAGTCAGATCGTAGAGAGTGAGGCTGTACAGAGTGAACTGGGGGCAGAGAGCTCCAAGGTACAGTCTTTAGTTTCTGCGGAGGAGAAAGGAGACACAGATACTTCTGTTGAGGTACAGGAACCGGCAGTAGAAAAAACCACGGCAGAAAATCTGGATAAGGTATCAGCGGATATCCTTGAGGTGGCAAAAACCGTGGAGAAATCCATGGTCATGGTCATCGGTGTGACGGAAGACAAGGACTGGTTTAACCAGACCTATGAAAATCAGGGTCAGCTGAGCGGCCTGATCGTTGCTTTTCAGAATAGTGCGTATTATATTCTGACCGAATACCGAGTAGTAAAGGATGTCAACCGGATCATGGTAACCTTTGCCGATGGAAATACGGCGGAGGCCCGCTTTGTCAAAAGGGATACGGCCACAGGACTGGCGGTCATCCGGGTGGATGCGGACGATGTGTCAAAATCCACCAGACAGATTATCGCGCCGGTAGAAATGAAACGGCATACGATGGCAAAGCAGGGAGAGACGGTGATTGCCCTGGGCAGTCCCATGGGATATGCGGACGCTATGGTGGCCGGTATGGTGACTTCCGTGAATAATCTGAAAAGTGTAACGGACAATGCCTATCATATCCTATATACCGATATACCCGCATGCGAAGACGGCAGCGGTATTCTGGTGGATATGGACGGTGGTGTGGTCGGTATCATGGCGCAGCAGCTTCTGGATACCCGTGATCTGGGCATGATGATATGTCTGCCGTTTTCGGAGCTGGTGGAATCCGTCGAAAAGCTCTGCAATAATGAGAAAATGGTATATCTGGGCATCAATGGCCAGGATATCAGCGCTACAGTGTCCGAAAAAACCGGTATTCCCAAAGGTGTCTGGGTGGACAGCGTGGATAATGATTCCCCCGCCATGGAGACAGGCATCCAGGCCGGGGATGTGATTGTTAAAATCGGTGATGCAGAGCTAAGCACACTGAAAAGCTTTCACAGCCTGCTTAATCAGAACAAACCGGGGGATAAAGTCATGGTGTACGTCATGCGCCGCAGTGTGGAAGGCTACGTGGAGGTACCCTTCGAAGTGACAGTGAGCGGAAGATAAAGAAAAATCACAGTATAATATCGAATTTTGAAGAAGCATCCGGCTTTTCTACTTGCAGAAAAGCCGGTGTTTTTGTATCATGGTTTGAACGGGTCAATGATTCGTGCTATACTAAAAGGAAGAGTGTGAAAAGAGGAAAAAGCCTATGAAATATATCAAAGATCTCAGAGACGGGGAACGGGTTGCCTGTATCTATCTGTGTAAGCACAGACAGTCAGCCATGACAAAGAATGGCAAACCCTACGACAATGTAATTTTACAGGATAAAACGGGAGTGCTGGACGGAAAAATCTGGGATCCCAATTCCAATGGAATCGATGATTTTGACGACATGGATTACGTGGAGGTCATGGGGGACATCGTCACCTTTGCCGGAGCGCTGCAGCTGAATATCAAGCGTGTGCGCCGGGTGAGCGAGGGTGAGTACGATCCGGCAGATTATCTGCCCGTATCTGCCTATGATATCGAGGAAATGTACAGAGAATTGATGGGATTTGTGAATTCTGTGCAGAATCCGTATCTTAACCGGATGCTGAATATGTATTTCGGAAATGAGAAATTTGCCAAAGTATTTAAATTCAGTTCTGCCGCAAAGAGTGTACACCACGGTTTTGTGGGAGGATTGCTGGAGCATACCTTAAGTGTAACACGGCTTTGCGAGTATTATGTAAAAGCTTATCCTATGTTAAACCGTGATCTTCTGATTACGGCGGCGCTTATGCATGATATGGGAAAAACGAGAGAAATTTCCGCTTTTCCGATGAATGATTACACCGATGACGGCCAGCTTCTGGGACACATCATGATCGGAGCCGAGATGGTGCATGACGCGGCGATCCGTATCGAAGGATTTCCGAAAAAGCTGGAGAGCGAACTGAAACACTGTATTCTGGCTCATCACGGAGAGTATGAGTACGGTTCTCCAAAGAAACCGGCGCTGGCAGAAGCCATGGCCCTGAACCTGGCGGACAATACCGACGCAAAAATGGAAACCATGAAGGAAATACTGGACAATGCCGGTGATGAGACCGGCTGGCTGGGTTATAACCGTCTGTTTGAATCCAATGTAAGAAAAACCAGCCTGTATTAAAAGAGGAGCGAAAGCCATGGTAGAGTATCAGAAAAATCAGGAAGTAGAGGTTGAGGTAAATGCCCTTGGCAATGAAGGCGAGGGTGTGGGACATACACAGGACGGTTATACCGTGTTTGTCAAGGATGCCCTGCCGGGAGATGTGATCCGGGCAAAACTGATGAAGTGTAAGAAGCAGTATGCCTTTGGCCGTCTGGTGGAGATCCTGATCCCTTCCAAAGACAGGGTACCGTCGGTCTGTGAGAAAGCCCGGGTATGCGGCGGCTGCCAGATTCAGGAAATATCCTATGAAAAGCAGCTGGAATTCAAAGCCGATAAGGTAAAGAGCAATCTCGTCCGTATCGGCGGCGTGAAAAATCCGCCTATGGAGCCCATCATTGGTATGGACGATCCGTGGCGCTATCGCAATAAAGCCCAGTTCCCCATCGGCAGAACAAAAGAGGGAAAGATCGTAGCCGGATTTTATGCGGGCCGTACCCATGCTATCGTGTCTGTACCGGGGAATGACTGTGTGCTGGGCCGGGAAGTCAACGCGAAGATTCTCGATAAGGTGATCGCCCATATGGAGACCTACGATATTGAACCCTACGATGAGGCTACCGGCACCGGACTGGTGCGCCATGTGTTGATTCGCTGTGGCTTTGCCAGCAATGAGATCATGGTTTGTCTTGTGGTCAATGGCACCAAGATTCCCGAGGAAGACGCTCTGGCAGACAGTCTGATGGAGATTCCGGGCATG
>CALZMS010000116.1 GCA_945788595.1 uncultured Lachnospiraceae bacterium | reverse complement strand
ATGAAGCAGATAAGGATAAGTTTATCCGTCTGTATGAAAAATACCGATATTTTCTATGGTATCTGGCCAATGAGCGTCTGCAGGACGCAGGCCTGGCTGAGGATGCGGTGCAGGAAACCTTTTTTGCCCTGACCCGCCATATGAAGAACGTGGGGGAGCCAGACAGTCCGGCGACCCGCAATTTTCTGGCGACCATCGTAAAAAACAAGGCGGTGGACATTCTTCGAAAGCACAGGGAGGAACCTGTGGAAGAGTTACCGCAGAAATCGTCGGATGAGGTGAAGGATATACTGGATGATCTGATCTGCCGGGAAAACTATGAGGCGCTTTTGGCGGCAGTGTCCGGACTGGAGGAAAAGTATCGGTCAGTACTGGAATTGCGGTATGTGCATGAACTGTCTGAAAAAGAGACGGCAGATATCCTCAGCATTACGCCAAAGGCAGTGGGTGTAAGAGTATGCAGGGCCAGAAAAAAACTGCAGGAGATACTTACCGAGACAGGAGGTGCCCGATGAGAAAAGAAGCACGGACGCTCTTAAAAGAGGTGCTTTTGCAGCATCTGGAGCAGGAAGTTTCCCAGGTTCCTGCTAAACAGGAAATTCGAAAACAACACAGCTTTTCCGAAAAATTCGAACAGAATATGGATAAGCTGATCAATGAACAGGACAGGGTGATCAGTATGGAGAAAAAGAAAAAAATAAAATCCCACAGACGGCTTTTCATGCAGGTGGCGGCGGCCTGTCTGGCAATCGTAGTCGTGTTCGGCGGAGGATATGCGGCATTGTCCTCCTGGAGGGCTGGTTCCAGCCAGTCCTATGGAAGCGCAGACAGTAAAAACAGCTATAGCGGCGGTGCCTATGATACAGCAATGGCACAGGATGTCATGACAGAAGAGAGGGAGACAGAAGAAGCAGCGGAAGAACCTGCAGAGATGGAAACTCCTGCAGGAGGTATTTCAGAATCGGCTTCCATCACCGAAAGCGGTGCAGAGGATATTTCCGATACGTCAGCGGCCAAAGCAGAGCAGAAGCTGATCTATACGATCCATATGAATCTGGAAACCACGGA
Source organism: uncultured Lachnospiraceae bacterium (assembly GCA_945788595.1). Classification (GTDB taxonomy): domain Bacteria; phylum Bacillota; class Clostridia; order Lachnospirales; family Lachnospiraceae; genus UBA11957. Next base: position 3,735 of record CALZMS010000116.1, on the reverse strand, counting down.
ATACGATGCGCTGCTTACATCTATCCGGGCCAAAGTGGATGAGCTTGGCGGCTACATTCAGAGTTCGGAAGTCATTGGCACCGAGGAACGGAATAACCGATCCATCTCCATGACGATCCGCATTCCGGCAGAAAAAAGAAATGAACTGACAGAAACGGTAAAAACAGAAGCCAGCGTGACTTATTCCTCGGAAACTGCGCAGGATGTGACACTGGAGTATGTGGATACACAGGCAAGGATAACATCCCTGCGTACCGAACAGAAGACGCTTTTGGGGCTTCTGGAAAAAGCAGAGGATATTAACACGGTACTGGCAATCCAGAACCAGCTGACAGAGGTTCGTTATCAGCTGGAAAGCTACGAATCCCAGCTGAAAATGCTGGATAATAAGGTGAATTACAGCACCTTTTATCTGAGTATCGACGAAGTACAGCGAGTGACACTGCCGGAAGAAGGCAGTTTCTTCACTAAACTGCAGGAACGGTTTACCAACAGCCTCTATGCGCTGGGAGAAGGAGCGCAGAGCTTCCTGCTCTTTGTTCTCGGCGATTTCCCGATCCTTCTGGTGACGGCATTGGTGATCGCGGTACTCATTCTTCTGATAAGGAAAGTAATCAGAAAGAAAAAGGGGTACGTTGGACGGGATACATCGAAAGAAGAAAAGCAGGATGAAGCATAATGCAGCCCAATCTGAATAAAGCTCAGAAAAGATAGCAGTGCTGAAACGCAGTGTTTTGAAAAATTAACTGGAATTTGTATCCTGTTGCGGTAATAATTCCTCCGCAGCACACATATATAATAAATAAGCCTGACGGACAAGCTGTCAGGCTTTTATTTATCTTGTGCATGCTGAGGAGAAGAAATGAAAAAAAGAACATTTATATCAATCTGTACCATATCCGGCAGCCACTATTATCTATTGCCCCACGTGTACGAGTCTTTGCTTTCCCAGACCCGGTTTCATTTTGAATGGATGATCATGGACATGGACAGCAGAGAAAGAACACAAGTGCTTGTTCAGGAATGGCAAAAGGAAAACGGACGTTTCCCGATAAGATACATACCATGTGAAAGTAACAGCAGAACCGAGGTGCTGCAGAGAGCCATTGATTTGGCCAGGGGCAATTATTTTTGTCTGCTGGATCCTGAAGAAATACTGTCTTCAGAGGCTGTAGCCTGTTTTCTTGAATGGATTGCGGGAATTTCCGGACAGAAAGAACTGATCGGTGTCAGCGGCGCGAAATGCTGTCTGGATGGAAGTCCGTTAAAAGAAGGAGAAACGTGTATCGGTATACGCGGTTATGTGGATGCTACATATCTGGAGAGGACAAAGTATGGGCTGGAAGCACCGCAGTTTGAAGTGATACAGACGAAGATTCTGCGGGAAATGCCGCTTCAGCAGTGCAGGGGAGAAATGGAGACTCCATTCAGGCTGACATTAGATGAGACAGCACTGCGGGGATATAAGATGCGCTGGTATACAGAGAGTGTATGTCGGGGAGAATATCTTTATGGAGAAAAATCTGCCTGTGAACGGCGAAAAGAGCGGCATAATCCCATGGGATATGCCATGCTGTATAATAACCGGCTCCGGTATCATGAACAGTCATTTGCTGTACGGTTTGATGCAGCGTGCCATCATATTGCGCTGTCTTTATGTGCTCATCATCCGGAGTATATCCTGAAAAGCAATGACAGAAAAATGTCCCTTCTGGCGCTTTTGCCCGGCATTTTGCTGGCTTTTGGGGAACATCATCCCTTCGGGTGAGATGAGTAATCAGAATTGTGTGAAAAAATAAACTAATAGAAACAAAATTGACAGTATGCAATATTTAAGTTATAATTTACATAGCACTATTGGCAATATTTCACAAAGTTTCGTGATTTGAAAGGGAATTGACAGTTTATTTGAAGCGAGGGAACACAAATGATTAAGGCAGGCGACTATGTCGTACATTCAATGGAGGGCGTGTGTAAGGTTAAGGCAATTGTTAATATGCCGAGAGGCGGAGAGAAGGTCAGCTACTACCAGTTGACATCCTGGCCGGATGAAAAGACAACGGTATATGTTCCGGTGAAAACAGATCCCGAAAAAGGGGTCAGATTAAGAAAAATTCTTTCGAAAGATGAAGTCAGAGATGTATTTCAGAGTATGATCGGTTCAGAAATAGAGTGGATCAGTGATATCGGAGCCAGACAGGAGTGGATGCTCAAGATCATGAAAGAAGGCAATCCCTACGACATGGCCTGTATGACAAAGATGCTGATGAAAAAAGATCTGGAAAAACCATTGGGCAGTCGTGATAAAACCACACTTCTGACAGCACAGAAAGTGCTGTTCAGTGAGATCGCCCTGGTGACAAATCAGGAATATCGTACGATTCTTAATATGATCAAGCAGAGTTTACGCCATCCGGAGGAACCGCTGACTCTCATATGATTCATATTCTTTTGCAAAATCAGCCTATTTCCTTTAGAAGTTTATCTTCTGAACTTTACAAGCGTGAAGTAAGATGATAAAATTTATAAGATTTTTGAGTTTTCGCAGAAACTGTGTTGCAGGAGCATATCAGGTTTTTATGGGCAGACTCGAGATTTCTAAATGGAAGCAGGCTGCTTTTGTCTGTTTCTCTTTACATCAGAGGAACAGGGCACGAACAGTGTCTGAGGAGGATAGTACTATGAAAAAAGTCGTTAAATTTGGCGGAAGTTCTCTGGCCAGTGCAGGTCAGTTTGAAAAAGTCGGAAAGATCATCCGGGCGGAAAAATGCAGACGATATGTGGTGCCTTCTGCACCGGGAAAGCGTTTCTCTTCTGATACGAAGGTTACGGATATGCTGTATGGTTGTTATGCCAAGGCAGAAAAAGGAGAGGATTTTTCCGAGGATCTGGCAAATATCAAAGCCAGATATCAGGAGATTATTGATGGATTACAGCTTAAGCTGTCTCTGGATGAGGCATTTTCGGTTATTGAAGAGGATTTTAAAAATCAGGCAGGTACACAGTATGCTGCGTCCAGAGGTGAGTATCTGAATGGTATGGTGATGGCAGCGTATCTTGGTTTTGCGTTTGTGGATTCTGCAACAGTGATTCGCTTTAATGAAGATGGCTCTCTTGACAGTGAGACGACCAACCATCTTCTTGCGGATGCCCTGGAAAAACAGGAGTACGCGGTAATTCCCGGATTTTACGGCGCTGATGCCACAGGAAAAGTAAGAACTTTTTCCCGTGGCGGATCAGATATTACCGGCTCATTGGTGGCCCGCGCGGTAAAAGCAGATATGTATGAAAACTGGACAGATGTTTCCGGCTGTCTGGTAACAGATCCCCGTATCGTGGAAAATCCGGTGCCGATCGATATTATTACTTACCGAGAGCTCCGCGAGCTGTCCTATATGGGTGCTTCCGTGCTCCATGAAGATGCGATCTTCCCAGTAAGATCCGAAGGTATTCCGATCAATATCCGTAATACAAACTGTCCGGAAGATAAAGGTACCATGATCGTCGGTGACACCTGCAGCAAGTCAGAGTATATCATTACCGGTATTGCCGGAAAGAAAGGCTTTGCTTCTGTAACTATCGAGAAGGATATGATGAATACAGAGATCGGTTTTGGCCGTAAAGTTCTGCAGGTGTTTGAAGAAAATAATATTTCTTTTGAACATATGCCTTCTGGTATTGATACCATGACGATTCTGGTTCATGAGACGGAATTTGCCGAACATGAGCAGAGAG
>CALZMS010000115.1 GCA_945788595.1 uncultured Lachnospiraceae bacterium | reverse complement strand
ACCCGCGACCCTCGCCTTGGCAAGGCGATACTCCACCACTGAGCCACTCGCGCATAAAAAGCAGGTGATGAGAATCGAACTCACGTTCTCAGCTTGGAAGGCTGATGTTCTACCATTGAACCACACCTGCAATATTCTGTTTTTTGAGACAATCGATATTATAGCAGAGCTTTTTTCTACCGTCAAGAAAAATTTTCAATTTTTTCAAAAAAATATTGTTACCTCAAATGTAATGCTTACTTCCAGTTTGTCTGACCATCTGAAAAAAGACATCTTTACCGGATTTCTTCACTCTCCGGAAAAAATGTCTTTTTTCAAAGTCCGGCAGCCTTGCCGTTGCACATTCTTTATCCCTCAAACCGCAGCGCGTCAATGGGCAGCATGGTTGCCGCCTTGTTCGCCGGATACATACCAAAGATTACGCCGATGCCCAGAGAAAACAGAATGGATACTGCCACCACGGTTCCGTTCAATCCATAAGATACATCCCCGATCACATTGACCGCCATCAGGATCATCCAGGAAAACAGTATACCAATCAGACAGCCGATCAGACTGATGGTCAAAGCTTCCACCAGAAACTGGCTCATGATCGTTCCTCTTCCTGCGCCTATGGCTTTACGGATACCGATTTCCCGGGTACGTTCTGTTACGGATACCAACATGATATTCATAATACCAATACCGCCGACCAGAAGAGAGATTGCGGCAATACCGCCCAAAAGCAGGCTAAGCGTACCTGTTACAGAACTTAAAGCATCCATGATCTCCGAACGGTTGGTAATGGTGAATGCGTCCTCATCTTCATTAAACCGTTCCATCATCAGAGAAGTCAGCGCAGCCTCCGCTTTATCCATACTGTTTTCATCTGCCGCCGTCGCATAAAAAGAAGTCACTTCTGAACTTATATTCGTCGAAACACGGATAGCCGTTGTATACGGAATATAGGCCATCATCTGATCGCTGGTCAGAGATGATGTCAGTGAGGAGCTGTTTTCCTCATCCAGCACACCGATCACCGTAAAAGCCATGCCGTTCAGGTGGATCTTTTCTCCTACGCAGGCGGTATAGCCGACCAGATCCTCCACCAGAGTTTCATTGACCACAGCTACATAATTCACATTGTCCACATCCGTCGTTTTTAGAAACCGCCCGTACTTGAGCGATAACCCCTGAATCTGACTGTAGGCAGCTGTCGTTCCGGTAACCATAACAGAATCACTGTCACTGCCGTATTTACCGGTTACGTTTAAAGTTGCCCCCGGCGCTGTTAAAGCAATCTCTTCCTCATCCATCAACGCGTTGACATCAGAGATTTTCATGGGTTTACCCTTATTATCCGAAATACTCACTGTCAGCAGATTGCTGCCCAGGCTGTTGATTTCATCGGTCACGGATGTAGTCGCCCCGTTCACCAGAGAAACCAGCACCACCAGCGCAACCACACCGATGATAATACCCAGCATGGTCAGAAAAGACCGCATCTTATTGGAGACTATGGATTTCCATGCCATTTTCACCGACTGAAAAAACATTACTCCACCTCCTTTACGCGTCCGTCCCGAATCTGGATCCGCCGGGACGCCTGCGCAGTCTGTCCTTCGGACAATTTCAGAATATCCTGTTCATCTACGCTGAGTGACACAGACATTTTTTCATCCCGCGAGACAGTAAACACGGCTGTTGTAGCAGTATACGTGTTCAGATTCTGTTCCTGCTCGCTGGACGAAGCTGCAGAAGAAACTGAGGAAGTTGTATAGCCGGTAGAAACGCCTTTCACTCCGCTGCCACCGGAAACAGCTACACCGGATATGGCTGTCGGTGCCTGTGTTTTTGATCCGCTCTGTGTATTTGTAGTTTCCTGTGTATTCTGTACACCTGTATCTTCCTGAATCGTTTTCTCCTATGTAGCCGGGAATACAGCTGTAATCGTCAAGGCTGCCTGATTCTCCGAAATCTTCAGCGTAATTTCAGCTCCATTGGCCGTTACAGCTTTCTCATATGATGTCAGCAGGCTGCCGTCAAAATAATAGCCGTCTTTTGCCCGCAGAGTCACCGTAGCCGTGTACACCGTATTGGCATTGTAAGTTCCTGTTACTGCCTGATTCCAGCCGATCGACGCACTGTACTGCGCAGCATCCGTCACAGCCGTCTTCACAGTTTCTCCTGTAACCGGTGCTGCGATCTCGATCTGCTGAAGGGCCTCTACAGCCTCTTTCTGAGGTTCTTGTGTCTCTTCAGCATCGCTTCCTGAACTCTGGTCACTGCCGTTTTCTGTCTCGCCGGTACCATCCTGGGTATTCTGATCACTGTCTTCCACCTGTCCTTCTGCAGAACTGCTGCTGTCTGCAGCAGACTGTATTTCGCTTGCACGAATCACGCCGCCTGTGGAAACATTTACAGTTCCCAGACTGATCACACCTTTTGACACACCTGTCGTGCTTGTCTGACGATTTCCTTCTGTCAAAGAATCCGCTGCATTTTTCTGCTGTTTATCTTCCTCTGTTTCAGCGTCTGTCGTTTTTTCCACATCACCTCCGTTTTTGCTGTCTGTCGAAGAAGCAGAAGATACAATTTCCACATACTCTGCGTCTTCGCAGTTTACGCTCTGTACCGTACCAGAAAAAGCAGCGTACAGATTGGGATTATTGTAAAGTGCCACGATCTGGCCAAGAGCATCTGCCACCTCGGCCCGCTCTGCTACCAGTTTTTCGTATTCTGCAGTACCGGGAAGATCCGTAAGCTTAAACAGGACGGTACCGTCACTGACTTTCGCATTTTCTTTTACGGAAATCTTTGAGATCGTACCTGCATATCCTGTCACAGCCAGTTCACTGTGGATATAAAGCTTTCCGCTGCCCAGCTCTTTTCCATCCTTGCTGACTTTTACTTCTTACTCATAGGCCGGACCGTTGTCTGTCACAGTTACCACCGCCTTGGTTCCCTGGATGCTCTCTACGGTGCCGTCCTCTTCAGTCCCGTCAGAAAGTGTCACCGTCACCGTATCACCCAGAGCGATATCTGCGGAAGCGTCAATATCCACAGCCATCTTTCCATCCAGAGATAAAAGGAGGAGTGCTCCGCTTTCTGACATCACATCTGCCACACGATCATCCACATCTGCACAGATCTTTTTTACGCGGCCGGAAACACCGGATTTAATACTGGAGCTTATGGTTTCTCCCTGTTCATCCTCGATCTGCTCATCCAGATCGTCCATTTCATCCTGCAGAGTCTTTAACGCAGTCACCACAGAAACCGGGTCTACGGATGCCAGAATATCCCCCTCCTGCACTGTATCTCCGGCTTTTACATATACCGTATCCACATCCACCAGAGACAACAGCTCAATATTTTCCACATCATCCGCTGTCAGTGTGCCGGTCCCGGATATCGTAGTGCTTATCGTTCCCGATTTTACTTCATAGCTCCTTGCACTTTCATCAGCTATATTTTCCATTTTTGCGCCTCTGACTTTTTCCCGCAAAAGCACTCCGGCCACTACGATGATCAGCACGGCCACCCCGGCGATCACCACAACTCTGACTGTTTTTTCCTGTTCTTTTTCTTATCCATACCTTCCTCCTGTAATCGGTCAGCCTATGTCTTCTATAGCAGTATCTGGCAAAAATGTAAACATCTGATGAAAAAGGTGTGATTATTCTGGGATAATTCAAGCTAACAGACGTAAAAAACTGATTTTGCGTAATATTTTTGTTTGCAGCAGGCATAACAAAACCCGCAGAAACAATTTTGCCTGTCCACCGAAAAAGGCGTAACAGATACAATTATTTCTGCGGGTTATCTTTTTTATATTTATATCAGGAAATTTTATTTCACCGTTACCTTACGGAAATTCTTCTTACCTCTCTTTACAACCAGACCATCCTTAAAGGCATCGATGGGATATGTTCTGGCAATATCCTTTACCTGCTCCCCATCCACGGACACACCGCCCTGCTGGATATTTCTTCTGGCCTCGGAACGGGTCGCACACAGACCGGACAGATGTACCAGAGTGATCATATCGATGGCACCGTCTTTAAAATCTGCCTCAGTGAGCTCTGCTGTAGGCATATGCTCGGCATCACCGGAGGTAAACAGGGCTTTTGCCGCATTCTGTGCCTTGGTGGCCTCTTCCTCTCCATGTACCAGCTTGGTCAGCTCGAAAGCCAGAATCTCTTTGGCCACATTCAGCTGGCTGCCTTCCCAGTCGTTCATCTTGTCGATTTCTTCCAGCGGAAGGAAGGTCAGCATGCGGATACATTTGAGCACGTCAGCGTCAGCCACATTTCTCCAGTACTGGTAGAACTCGAAGGGAGAAGTCTTCTCCGGATCCAGCCATACAGCACCTTTTTCTGTCTTACCCATCTTCTTGCCCTCGGAATTTAAGAGCAGGTTGATGGTCATGGCAGAAGCATCCTTGCCCAGCTTACGGCGGATCAGCTCTGTACCGCCCAGCATATTGCTCCACTGATCGTCGCCGCCAAACTGCAGGTTGCAGCCGTAGCGCTGGAACAGCTCATAGAAATCGTAGCTCTGCATGATCATGTAGTTAAATTCCAGGAAGCTTAAGCCTCTCTCCATACGCTGCTTATAGCACTCAGCGGACAGCATACGGTTTACAGAGAAATGGGGACCGATCTCACGCAGAAAATCCACGTAATTCAGATCCAGCAGCCAGTCGGCATTGTTGACCATCAGGGCCTTTCCGTCAGAAAAATCGATAAATTTCTCCATCTGCTTTTTGAAGCACTGGCAGTTGTGCTCGATCTGCTCCTTTGTCAGCATCTTTCTCATATCCGTTTTA
>CALZMS010000114.1 GCA_945788595.1 uncultured Lachnospiraceae bacterium | reverse complement strand
CAGTGGGATTTCTGGCCGGTATCGGATTTCTGCTGCTGATGGATACCCTGATTCCCCATTTGCACCAGTATTCCGACGAGGCAGAAGGTCTCCCGTCCAAACTGAAAAAAGACAGCATGCTGTTTCTGGCAGTAGTCCTGCACAACGTCCCCGAAGGTATGGCCGTAGGCGTTGTTTTTGCCGGCATGCTGGCCGGCAATGAAAGTATCAGCGTGACAGCGGCACTGGCGCTGGCCGTGGGTATTGCTATACAGAATTTCCCGGAGGGAGCCATTGTTTCCATGCCCTTAAGAACCCAGGGGAAAAGCCGGGGCAGCGCTTTTGTGTATGGCATGGCCTCCGGGGCAGTAGAACCTTTGGCTGCATTGGTGACGATTCTTCTGACAGAACTTTTGGTTCCCATTCTTCCTTATTTGCTGGCCTTTGCTGCCGGCGCTATGATCTATGTGGTGGTAGAAGAGCTGATTCCGGAGCTGCAGGAAGGCGGCCATTCCAATATCGGTATCATCGGCGTGGCCGTTGGTTTTGTACTGATGATGGTACTGGATGTGGCACTGGGATAAAAAGGAGAAAACTATGGAGCTTAAGCCAATTGCATACATGCGCAGTGATTTTCCTGAAAAATTCGGCATTCCCAGACAGAGCGGGCTGGTGAAAGAATTAAAAAGCAGTATCGTTTTCGAAAAAGAATATGCCATAGCCGAGGCTTTCCGGGGCCTGGAAGAGTATTCCCACATCTGGATCATCTGGGGATTTTCAATGAATGTGGGAAAGGAATGGTCTCCCACAGTACGTCCACCGCGGCTGGGCGGAAACATAAGAAAAGGTGTGTTTGCCACCCGATCACCTTTTAGACCAAACAATCTGGGATTATCCTGCGTAAAGCTGGAAAGCATTGAATTCACAGAAAATGAAGGCCCCCTGCTTCGTGTGTCCGGTGCGGACTTGATGGACGGCACACCTATTTACGATATAAAACCGTATCTGACGCTGGCCGACTGCCATCCGGAGGCTGTCTGCGGTTTTGCGGCAAAAACAGCAGACTACAGTCTGCAGGTGGAATTCCCCCGGAAATTGCAGGGTATACTGGAGGAAAAACAGCAGAAAGCACTGATTGGCGTATTGGCCCAGGATCCCCGGCCGTCCTATCAGCAGGATCCCGAGAGAATTTACACCATGAGTTTTGCCGGGTATCAGGTGAGCTTTCGGGTAGATAAAGATGTTTTAACTGTCTGCGATATGATAAAAGGATAAAGACAAGTGTATATATTTTTGCTATAATGGGGACGAAAGAGGGATTGAGAGATGAACTATATCGTATTTGACCTGGAGTGGAATCAGTGTCCCTATGGAAAAGAAAGGGAAAATGATAAGCTTCCTTTTGAAATTATAGAAATTGGCGCGGTCAAGCTGAATGAACAGTTTGAACCGATGGAGAATTTTCAGTGTCTGGTGCAGCCGATGGTGTACAAAAAGCTGCATTATCGTACGCAGGATATTATCGGACTGAGTATGAAAGAACTGGAGACGGGAATTCCTTTTTACCGGGCGATCCGGGAGTTTTTGAAATGGTGCGGTGAGGACAGTGTTTTTTGCACCTGGGGAAACATGGATCTGCTGGAATTGCAGCGTAATATGAAATATTACGGAGTGTTAAAATATATGCCCGGACCGGTTCGCTATCTGGATGTACAGAAGCTGTTCGGGCTGTGCTTTGAGGATGTGCATCTGCACAGATCTCTGGAATACGGAGTTGATTTCCTGCAGATTGAAAAGCAGGAAGGCTTTCACCGGGCTCTGGCAGATGCCCACTATACAGCTCAGATCCTGAAACAGATCGATCCGCATATCCGGGAGGTCTACTATTCTGTAGATACGTATCAGAATCCCAAAAAACGGGAGGATGAGCTGAGACTATCCTTTGAAACCTACGATAAATATGTTTCCCGGGAGTTTTCTTCCAAAGAAGAGGCCATGCATGACCGGGAAGTGACCAGCACGCGTTGTATCCACTGTGGCCGTCGGACCCGCAAAAAGATCCGCTGGTTTTCCATCAATGCCAAGCAGTATTACTGTCTGGCAAATTGTCCGGAACACGGTTTGATCAAAGGGAAGATCCGGATGAAAAAGAGCGAAGATGGGAATTTTTATGTGGTGAAAACGGTTAAGCCTATCGATGAAAAACAGGCTCAGATGATCCGGGAAAAGAAGGCCATGGTTAAAAAAAGGCGAAAAGCAAGCCGCACAAAAGAGGCATAAACGAAAAACCGACCATATATTCCAGTGATGGCCGGTTTTTTGTTTACAATAAAGTTATTTTTTTTGACTGGTTTTGCTGCGGGCCCGTCTTTGTGCTTTACGTCTGCGCCTCTTTTTACGTTGTACGGCACGTATGATGGTACGGATCAGAATAACGATGTACAACACGAGAGCGACCAGAAGAATACCAACCAGACCCAGCTGCCATCTGGTCAGATGGAGCGAAAACTTTGAAAGAAACGGAAGTTTACTGGAGGTTTCTGTAGCTTCTGCTGTTACCTTTGACTTTGCGTGAGAGGATTTCAAAAGCGATGGGATCTCTCGGGCCGCCTGTGTGGTCAAAGAATCCGGAGAACTGATCGCCTGGAAGAAATTGCTGACCGGCGCGCTGTATATGCCTACCAAGGCGTCATGCCAGGTATATGTACTTACGATGTTGTCCCCATCAGCGGTGCCGGTAAGGGAAAGATCGGAAGCCGTTACACCGGCAGGTACGGGAACCTGGCAGATCGTATGCGGTGAAGAATTTGGCTGCAGACGGAAAAACTGCGCGGGATACAGCAGCTGATCGGCCGTGGCACCGGTATGTACCGTAATATTGGCGAATTTGTCAAATCCATAATCCAACAGGGACGCTGTATCGTAATAGTACTGGTATCCATTTGTCCGAAGACTGACACAGACCAGATGCCGGTCATCTTTGGTGGCATAAGTGACCAGGGTATTCAGCGCTGCTTTGGTAAAACCGGTTTTTCCGCCTACGGCATAAGGATAATAATAGGATTCTTTTTCTTTCAGCATTTTGTGATGCTGGGAACAGTAGCGCTTCTCACCGGATTTGTTGGTGGTGGGAATTACATGACTGACTGAACCAGTGACCTTTTGAAAAACAGGACTTTTAAAGGCAGCGGCTGCAATCAGCGCCATGTCATGGGCACTGGTTTTGTGTTCCTCATTCGGCATACCATTACAGTTGACAAAATGTGTGTTGGTACAGCCAAGGGACTTTGCCTTTTCGTTCATCATATCACAGAATGCTTCTTCGGATCCGGCGATGTGCTCGGCTACCGCGATACACACTTCATTGGCTGAAGAGAGCATCATAGCATACAGACAATCTTCCATGGAAAAGACTTCTCCCACCCGGGCACCGATGCGGGAACAGTCCCAGGGGAGACTGTTGACGGCATTGTCAGAGAAAGTAACTCTTTCATCAAGCGAACAGTTTTCAATAGCCAGCATGGTGGTCATGATCTTGGTGATGCTGGCAGGGTACAGTGCTTCGTCAATATTTTTGGCATAAAGAATAGCGCCGGTGTCCATATCCATTACAATGGCAGATTTGGCATAAACTTTTGGTCCCGCTGGCCAGCCATTGATCTGATTTGAAGCTATCGGTTTTTCGTAATTGATTTCCATCTCCGTCGGCTCTTTTACCTCCTGGGAAGAGGCAGCTGTCGTCTCTGTTGCAGCAACATTTACCGGGGAAAGCAAAACAGAAAGAGCAAGTCCAAGGCTGAGAAGGAAACCATACAATCTCTTGTGCATTGTGTACTCCTTAAAATATGTGGCAGTGTTCAACAGCCATAGTTTTCTCTATTATAATGTTTTTTGAGGTATATAGCAACCTTTGGATGCTTAAAAACAGGGACGAGGAGAAAAGAAAATACGGTTTTTCCTTGACAAATCAAGGCTTAGCAGTCATAATACCTTTGAAAAAAGCGATGATGGAGACAGTAGTTTTGCCATAAGGCTGCAAAGAGAACCGGGAGGGTGGAAACCGGTGAGCCGGGCAAAGATGAAGATCACTCCGTAGCTGCCTCTCTGAACAGTACAGTAAGAGCGGACGGTTCTCTCCCGTTATATTGAGAGTGTATATGATGGTATACAAGGAGTAACAGGTGGTTACGATCGTTTTTGATGCTTTCGTCCTTTTACGGGCGGAGGCTTTTTCTTTTTTAAAAGAAACATGAAGGAGGTACAAAGATGTATCAGAAAGTGTCGACAGACCTCAACTTCGTAGAGAGAGAAAAGCAGGTCGAGAAATTCTGGAAAGACAATGATATTTTCCGCAAAAGTATGGAAAACCGTAAAGAAGGCCCTACCTATACCTTCTATGACGGACCGCCTACCGCAAACGGCAAACCCCATATCGGCCATGTGCTGACACGTGTAATCAAGGATATGATCCCGCGTTACCGTACCATGAAGGGATACATGGTTCCTCGTAAAGCCGGATGGGACACCCACGGACTGCCGGTAGAGCTGGAAGTAGAGAAGCTTCTGGGACTGGACGGTAAGGAGCAGATCGAGGAATACGGTCTTGATCCCTTTATCACCAAATGTAAAGAGTCTGTATGGAAATACAAAGGTATGTGGGAGGATTTCTCCGGTACCGTTGGTTTCTGGGCAGATATGGATGATCCGTATGTAACCTATGATGACAACTTTATCGAGTCCGAGTGGTGGGCATTAAAAGAGATCTGGAACAAGGGCCTTTTGTACAAAGGTTTCAAAGTCGTTCCCTACTGTCCGCGCTGTGGTACTCCTCTGTCCTCCCATGAGGTG
>CALZMS010000113.1 GCA_945788595.1 uncultured Lachnospiraceae bacterium | reverse complement strand
TCTGATCCCGCCGCAGCTGGATAAGCTGAAAGAGGAGATCGCTCCGTACATGCAGCAGGATGAGGATGTTCTGACCTACGCTCTGTTCCCGCAGGTAGCTATGGATTACTTCAAGTACAGAGACGCCCAGCAGACTAAGGTGGATGCTGCTGTAGCTGATACTGAGAATAAGGCTTATCCCGTTTAAAATTTAGTGTAGGATTCCCCCTTACCATGTAAATGTGGTGAGGGGGATTTTTATTGAAGAAATACAGGAAATGGAACGGCGTACAGGGAGGTCTCGAAGGTATATTTCCTTCCGTTTTTGACCATATATACCTCTCGGACCCTTGCGCGGTCTGTTTTTCGTCTGTCAATTCATCCCTCAATTTTGCAAGTATGACTTTCCTTTTCCTGCATTTTTGTGTATAATCAGAATCTGGTGGGAGAGTAGTATTTCCCGCAAATTTAAGTATACAAAAGCAACACATTGGAGGAACAATGGACACAAAAGACAATCTGCTGGTGAGGATTCAGTCCCAGTACAAAACATTCAGCAAAGGGCAGAAAAGGCTGGCTTCCTATATTCTGGAGCATTATGATCAGGCCGTATTTCTGACAGCGGCAAAGCTGGGAAAGGAAGCAGGCGTCAGTGAATCAACCACAGTCCGTTTTGCTACACAGCTGGGTTTCGCAGGCTATCCCGAATTTCACCGTGCTCTGGAGGAACTGGTTCGCAATAAGCTGAATTCCATACAGCGGATGAAAGTAACCTACGGCAATGTACCGCAGGTGGAGATCCTTGACAGGATCCTGCATTCAGACATTGAAAAGATAAAAATGACCATGGAAAGTATTGACCACGACGCCTTTAACATGGCTGTGAATACCTTGTCTTCAGCAAAAAACATTTACATCATCGGTATCCGCAGCTGTGCGCCGCTGGCCAATTTCCTTGGTTTTTATATGAATTATATTTTTGAAAATGTACACGTACTGACGACTCATAATACCAGCGAGATTTTTGAACAGATGGTGCGTATTAATGAGGATGACGTTATTTTTGGTATCAGTTTTCCACGGTATTCCATGCTGACTTTAAAAGCTTTGGAATTTGCCAACAAGCGTCAGGCTAAAGTAATTACTCTGACAGACAGTGTGCATTCACCGATCAATCTGTATTCATCCTGTAACCTGATCGCCAGAAGTGATATGGCCTCTATCGTAGATTCGCTGGTAGCTCCCTTAAGCATTATCAATGCCCTTGTAGTGGCTCTCTGCATGAAGAAACAGGACGAAGTGGTACGTACCCTTGAAAACTTGGAAAATATATGGGATGAATATCAGGTATATAGCAATGATGAGATTAATTTTGTTGATCCAAAGATAAGGATCGTATCACCCAACGAGGAAAAGAATCTATGAGTGAAATCGTAATTATTGGCGGCGGCGCTGCAGGTATGATGGCGGCAGCCAGATTGTCTGTTCCGGGATCTAGAGTTCATGTGTTTGAACGTAATGAAAAACTTGGCAAAAAGCTTTTTATTACAGGAAAGGGACGTTGTAATCTGACAAATGCCTGCGACCGGCAGGAACTTATGGATGCCATGGTCACCAACGGTAAGTTTATGTTCAGTTCTCTGGCAGCCTTTGACAATATGGCGGTCATGCAGTATTTTGAAAAACTGGGACTGAAACTGAAAACGGAAAGAGGCATGCGAGTATTTCCGGTGTCCGACCATTCTTCCGATGTGATCAGGGCACTGGAAAATCAGCTGAAAAAGCAGAATGCCTGCATACATCTGAACAGCAGAGTAAAAACTCTGGATATAAGGGAAGATAAAGTCTGCGGTGTTGTATTGGAAAATGGTTGTACAGTACCTGCGGACTATGTAATCGTTGCAACAGGAGGTATGTCCTATCCTGTGACGGGCTCCTCTGGAGATGGCCTGCGTTTTGCGAAAGAGCAGAATATCAAAGTGACAGATGTGTCTCCTTCACTGGTCCCCATGGTAACAAAAGAAGCGTATATTCCTGAAATGCAGGGGCTGTCATTGAAAAATGTAGAACTTAAGCTGCTGCAGAAGGGAAAAACGATTTATAAAGAATTTGGAGAGATGCTGTTTACCCATTTTGGTGTCAGCGGTCCTTTGGTTCTGACAGCCAGTGCCCGATGCGGTAAGCGGCTGAGCAAGGGAGAAATACAGGCATATATTGATCTGAAACCTGCCCTTTCATTGGAACAGCTGGATCATCGCCTGATCCGTGAATTCCAGGAAAATCCTAAAAAACAGCTGGCAACCATTATGGGAAGTCTGTTGCCTTCCAAAATGATCGATCCGTTTCTTGGCATTCTCGCACTGGACAGCAGAAAAATGGCCTGCGAGACGTCCAAAGGGGAAAGAGCAGCTATTGCCGGACTTTTAAAGGCGTTTCCCTTTACGGTTACCGGACTTCGCGGTTTTGAAGAAGCAATCATAACTAAAGGCGGCGTTTCTGTCCGTGAGATTGACCCGAAGACTATGGCATCGAAACGGGTGGATGGGTTATATTTTGCCGGTGAAGTGCTGGATCTGGATGCGGTGACCGGCGGCTTTAATCTGCAGATCGCCTGGTCCACAGCGGCAGCGGCGGCAGCGGATATTCAGAATAAAATTACAGCAAAGTGAGGTAGAACCATGAGTTATTCCATAGCAATAGATGGACCGGCAGGAGCTGGTAAAAGTACCATTGCCAGAGCAGTGGCCAGAGAACTTTCTTTTATTTATGTAGATACAGGAGCCATGTATCGGGCCATGGCCTATTATTTCCTGAAACAGGGGCTTACAGAAAACGACACAGAAGAAATTAAAGCTGCCTGTCAGAACGCAGAGGTCTCCATTGCTTACGAAAACGGAGAGCAGAAAGTGATTCTGAACGGTGAGGATGTCACTCCGTATATCCGCAGCGAAGCAGTGGGCAATATGGCGTCCAAAAGCTCACCTATCCCGGAGGTACGGGCAAAGCTGACACAGCTGCAGAAAAATCTGGCAGCCAGAGAAAATGTAGTCATGGACGGCCGGGATATCGGTACTTGCGTACTGCCAAATGCTCAGGTAAAAGTATATCTTACCGCCAGTACCCATACCCGGGCACTGAGAAGATATAAGGAGCTTCTGGAAAAAGGACAGACAGATGCGGATATGCAGAAGATTGAAGCAGATATCGAGGAGAGGGATTACCGGGATATGCACAGAGAAATCTCTCCACTGTGTCAGGCAGAGGATGCCGTGCTGGTTGATTCTTCTGAAATGACTATTGAGGAAGTGGTCGGAGCGATTCTGGCACTTGTTAAAAAAGTCAAATAAAAATACGTATTCGCATCATGGCGGCGCACTTGAAGATAAGAGTGTATGAAAGAAATATAAGTTTGCAGGGAAATTCATCGTTACATGCGATATTTAGACATCGAGCATAGTTCAGGTGAATGTACTGAGCAAATGTTAGAGGTGTAGTATGGAAGTAACACTTGCAAAGACCGCAGGCTTTTGCTTTGGCGTCAAAAGAGCAGTAGACAGGGTTTATGAACTGGCTGATCAGGAAGAGAAAGTATATACCTTCGGACCCATTATTCATAACGAGGAAGTAGTGCAGGACCTGGAAAGCAGAGGCGTGCAGGTGCTGAATTCGTTAGAAGAACTGGCAGCCGTGACAGACGGTATTGTTGTTATCCGTTCCCATGGTGTACCAGAAGAAGTTTATCAGCTGATGGAAGAAAAGAACATCCGTTACGCAGATGCCACCTGCCCGTTTGTGAGAAAAATTCACAAGCTTGTCGAAAAACACAGCCGGGAAGGGCGTCGAATAGTGATCGTGGGAAATGACCACCATCCGGAGGTTGAGGGCATCAAAGGCTGGAGCCTGACAGAGCCTGTGGTAATCGGTTCCACAGAAGAGGCAGAAAACTTGCCGATTCCAGAAACAGAGCCAATTTGTGTAGTCTCACAGACGACATTTAATTACAACAAATTTAAAGATATAGTTGAAATTCTCGAAAAAAAGCGTTATGATAGAATTGTTTTAAATACGATCTGTAGTGCGACAGAAGAACGACAGGAGGAAGCCGTTCGACTTGCTTCTCAGGTAGACGCGATGATCGTGATTGGCGGCAAGTCCAGTTCGAACACACAGAAACTATTTGAAATATGCAGGAATGCATGTGAAAATACTTACTATATACAGACACTCGTTGATTTGGATATCAAGCCTTTTCAATCTTTTCGTCATGTAGGTATTACAGCAGGGGCTTCCACCCCAAACAAAATAATTGAGGAGGTTCAAAGATATGTCAGAATTAAGCTTTGAGCAAATGTTGGAAGATTCTTTCAAAACTATCAGAAACGGAGATGTGGTTGAGGGCACTGTAATTGGTGTTAAGCCGGAAGAGATTATTTTAAATATCGGCTATAAGGCAGATGGTGTTCTTACAAAGAGTGAATACAGCAACGATAACAGTGTTGATCTTACTACCGTTGTATCCGTTGGTGATAAGATGGAAGTTAAAGTCCTGAAAGTAAATGATGGAGAAGGACAGGTTCTTCTTACATACAAGAGACTTGCAGCTGAGAAGGGCAATGAAAGATTAAAAGAAGCATTCGAGAACAAAGAAGTTCTGAAAGCAACCGTTACACAGATCCTTGGCGGCGGATTAAGTGTTGTTGTAGATGAAGCAAGAGTATTTATTCCTGCAAGTCTTGTGTCAGATACTTATGAGAAAGATTTAAGCAAATATCAAGATCAGGAAATTGAATTTGTGATCAGCGAGTTCAATCCAAGAAGAAACCGTGTGATCGGTGACAGAAGACAGCTTTTAGTTGCTGAAAAAGCTGAAAAACAGAAAGAA
>CALZMS010000112.1 GCA_945788595.1 uncultured Lachnospiraceae bacterium | reverse complement strand
GCGGATCACTGCAGTCCGGTGTCAGAAGCACTCCATCCATGCCAAGAGCCGCCGCCGACCGGATAATGGCTCCCACGTTGGTGGGATTCACCACATGCTCCAATACAGCCAGCCGCGAGGAAGTACTGCACAGCGCCTCCGGTTTCAGCGGCGCCGGTCGCTTCATAGCACAGAGCATACCCCGCGTCAGCTTAAAGCCGGTCAGCTGCGTCAGTACAGAAAATGGTGCCGTATATACGGGAACATCTGCAAGCCGGGAAATCACCGATGCTGCCTCCCCTTCAATCTGCCGGTCCTCCACAAGACAGGACACCGGCACACATCCCGTATCCAGCGCCCGCTCAATCACCTTGGGACTTTCCGCGATAAACAGGCCCTTCTCCGGTTCAAAACGGTTCAATAGCTGTGCCTCCGTCAACCGGGCATACACATCCAGCGCTGAATCTGAAAACTCTGTAATCAGTCTGATATCCGCCATTCTTTCACTCCATTTCCAACAGTTCATCCAGATCTGCCGCCAAACCTTTTGCCGACAGCACTCTTTTTGCCCGCATACCAAAATCGATGGCTCCCTGCACATTTTCTGCCCGGTCATCAAAGAACAGACATTCCTCTTTGTTCAGATCGTATTTATCACACAACGCCTGATAGATGGCCCGCTCCGGTTTTCCGATATGAAGCATGTAGGAAACCACCATTCCCTCCATATCCGCCATAAAGTCCGCGTATTGTGTATGCTTCTTAAACAGGATCTCCGGATAATTGGACAGGATGTACAGATGATACCCCGCTTCTTTTAAAAGATACACCCGTTTCCATATGGCCGGACGGGCCACATGCATATATTCGCCGTGGCTGATAAACCAGCGGATCACTTCCGCATCCCCGGGATGTTTTTTCTCAAAGGCCTGGATGATCTCCTCCTGGGACATCGTACCCAGATCAAAAATGTGCCACAAGCGCTCCGGATCATCAAAGAGCTCCCGCCCCACACGGTATGCTTCCTTCTCCGACAGGCCGTAATCCATCAGCATCTGCTGCCAGCGATAGTCCAGAAGGACATCGCCGACGTCAAAAATGATATTTTTCGGTTTGTTCATGACCACACTCCTCTGTTTTTCTAAGATCTTCTTGCCTGATTTAGTTAAATTGTACCACAAGACTGACCTGTGGAGAATAATCTTTACAAATTACAGCATATAAAAGATTGATTGGCAGATCCCCATAAAACAAGAAGAGCCGTCAGATATCTTCCGACTGCTCTCCTTATCTGCTGAAATACTTTTATGGTTACACAAAATCTTTGAAATACTGCTGCCACAGGCAAAAAAGCTTATCTCACTTCCACCAGTTCGATCTTAAAGTTCAGCTCTTTCCCCGCCATCTCATGGTTGGCATCCAGTGTAATGGTGGTCTCATCCTTTGCGGTAACCTTTACCGGGAAGGGCTGTCCCATGGAATTGGACAGGTATACCTGCTGTCCCACGCTTAATCCCTCGGAACCGGGGAGCTGGGCAATCTCAAAGGTCAGAATGGCGTTGGGATCCGGCATACCGTAGGCTTCCTCCGGCATCAGATGCACATTGACGATCTGTCCCACTTCCATATCCACAACAGCTGCGTCAAAGCCCGGGATCATCTGACCGGCACCACAGATAAATTCCAGCGGTTCCCCGCGGTCGTAGGAAGAATCAAACTGGCTACCGTCGTTAAAGGTACCCTGATAATGTACGCGGCAGGTCTTTCCTGCATTCTTTCCTTCCAGCATAATGGTTACCTGTCCGCCGCAGCCGCCGCAGGAATGCTCCTCACCGTGACCGCCGCATCCATGCTCACCGCAGCCGTGCTCGCCGCAGGAATGGCCTTCCTCATGGTCATGGTGATGACAGTTGGAACCGGTATTCACCAGCTTGCCTCTTAAGTAAGCTTCCACTGCCTCATCGGTATTTCCCTCTGCTCCGGCAACCATGGTGATCCCGGCTTCTTCCAGAGCCGCCTGTGCACCGCCGCCGATACCGCCGCAGATCAACACATCGATGCCCTCTCCCGCCAGAAGACCAGCCAGGGCGCCGTGACCGGTGCCGTTGGATCCGATAACTTCACTGGAAACCACCTTGTTATCTTCTACATCGTATACTTTGAAATTCTCTGTTCTTCCAAAATGCTGGAAAACATTGCCGTTGTCGTAGGTTACTGCTATTTTCATGCTATTTCCTCCAGATTTCTTTTTACGAATATTGAACTATGGTAGCATAAATTGCAGAAAAAAGCCACTTAAAAAACTGAGACAAATAGAAGACTTTTTGTTCTTTCATCTGCCTCAGTCACCCATTATCATCTTTCAATTTTCAAAGGAATCAAAATCTTCAGTTCAAACCAGTTGTCCGTCTGGCTGGCCATTGCAGAACCTCCATACTTCTCCACCGTTTTTAACATACTCTTCATGCCATAACCATGGTAACGTTTATCTTTTTTTGTGGTCAAAGGCATACCATTTTTGAATCGTATCTTCTCCTCACAGTAATTCTGTATACGAATACGCAAAAACTGCTTCTCTCCGGAAACGTAAAGGCCCACCATTCGTTTGCCTTCTTTTTGCTTCTCCGCACTTTCAATAGCATTATCCAGCATATTACCAAACAGAGCACTAACATCCATATCTTCCATAAAATCCAGAAGTGCTCCATCCACCATGATTTTAAGCTCAATATTTTTCTTCTGACAGTATACGCTTTTGGTCATCAATACAGCATCCAGCACCTTATTTCCCGTCTTATTCTGCGTCTCATATATTTTGATTTCCCGCTCCATCCGTTCCAGATACCCGAGATTTTTCTCTGCATCAGTCTCTGCTCTCAAAATAGCAATCTGATGCTTCAGATCATGATATTTCTGATTCACCAGATCAATGGATTCCTGAGACAACTGATAATTTCTGTACTGCATGTCCATGATATTATGCAACGTATCCTTTTCAAAACGCATCTGCATTTCTTTCATCTGAAAATGATAAGCATACAAAACAGCCAGTCCGCTCAGATCCACCAGTGTACGAATGATAAAAATATCTGCTGCCATCCTTCCACTGAATAACCCGTTTCTATCAAGGAAACTCAAATTGCTCACGCAAAAAACAGACACACTGATTACAGCCACTACAAGAAGCTCACGACCAGTAATATGCAGTTCTTCTGTATCTGCGTGAAGTTTCTTCTCCAATAGATAAAAGAAACCATAAACGACAATATACACACCCAGGATTTCCATCCATTTCCACAACTGTGGATTGTCCACTGCAATTCTTCTGGAAAAATGATAGTATATCTGCCAGCACAAGGACGCAGCAAATTCTCCGTTAATGAATGCTTTCAGACAATAATAACAGGCCTGAAGGAACGTAAAATCACAGCCGAAATACAAATCTGCCAATATCAAACCTATGATCATACACATAGAGGGAACAAACAACCACGTTCGGACACCATCTGTCAAAATCATAAACCCAAGTAAAAAAGCGAATATTCCGCCATGTAGAATATTCGCTTTCCATATTCTGAACCTTCTTCTGTTGGTCATCAGAATCACAAGGCAGGAAAATATATAGGAAATGGCATAAAAATAACCCGGTGTATTCAAAATATCTGCTGAATTCGTACTCATTTAGCGGCCTCATTTAAATATTCATTCAAAACATCCAGAAATGGCTTTCTCCGGCTTCTGCTTACCTGAATCACCGTACCATTAACAGAAATATCACTGCCCTGATAATTTTCCACGTATTCCAGATTAACCAGATAACAACGATTACAGCGAAAAAAACGCCGTGGATCCAGCTGCCCATCTACATCACGAATCGTTCCTTTCGTTGAAAAACTGCCTTCCGTAGTATGATAGATCAACAGATGATCCTGCACTTCCACATAACAAATCTTGGAAATATCCAGTTTCATCTTTCCGCCCTTCAGGGAAATGGCAATATACTCCTTTTCTTTTGTCTTGACCTTGCGCAGTGCTCTGTTCATGGTCTCAGAAAAAGAAAAATAGGAAATAGGCTTCAGCATATAATCCAGCGCATTGACTTTATAGCCCTGTATAGCATATTGCGGCGCATTTGTAATAAACACAATTACAACATCCGTATCCAGCTCGCGGATCTTTTCTGCTGTCTTCATACCATTTAAAAAGGTCATCTCAATGTCCATCAGAATAAGATCATACTCTGCCGCATAGTTGGTAATGATGTCTTCTCCATCCTGAAATTCTGCAATACTGAATTTCTGATTGATTTCTTTCTCGTATCGATGCAGGTGATTTTTCAGCGCTTCCCGGTCGCGCACATCATCTTCCACCGTTGCAATACGAATCATAACTTTCCCCCGTACCGTAACTTAATTATATATGTAGTATAACAAGAAACGGCACGGGAAACAATCGGAATTATTACTTTAATGTAAATGAAATGAAGTCAAAGCTTCCTTTTCCTTCAAAAGTGAAATACAGAGCCTGCTTACCCTGCGACGTCTTTATAACAGCACCATATTCCTTAAGTTCTCCACATGGACTGATAGCAATGGCAGCTACAGGATCTCCTTTTTCTTCCGTACGGACATACAAAGTTCCTGTTGCCCGTCCTTTTACGGAAACACTGATTTCACAGGTGTCGGTAAGATCAAAATATTTAAACCCAGCTACAGCACCATCACACATATTGGCAATATACTGATCCGGTCCGCACTCCCTGTCTTTACCGTCCTGTGTCAGATACGGACAGTCTTTTTTCGGATGTTTGATCATGCTCAAAAAACGTGTTCCCTTTTTACCGTAAAGATTACAGCAAATATAAGCCGGATACATTCCCTTACCCTCAAGGGGACCGCCATTCAATCCGCATGATGTCATCTCTGCCT
>CALZMS010000111.1 GCA_945788595.1 uncultured Lachnospiraceae bacterium | reverse complement strand
TACTATTCTGACAAGTGCCAGACCGGCAGCAGCTGCACCCCAGCCGATGAAAAGCTGGCTTACAGTGATCAAAAAAATGGCCATGAGTAATCTGATTTTTGTGGATGACCATGCTCCTATCCTGGACTGGCTGAAGCTGGATGACGAAACCACTCTGGTTCAGCTGTGGCATGCAGGTGCCGGTTTTAAATCATCGGGCTACAGTCGGTGGGGCCATCAGGGATGCCCGAGTCCGTCAAGTGCCCACAGACAGTACAAGTATGGCATTGCTGGCTCTAAAAGTATTGCTCCCTTCTTTTCAGAAGTCTGGGGCATCAATGATGAGCAGGTACTGCCTACCGGTATGCCAAGAATCGATGAATATCTGGATCCGGTCTATAAAGAGAAAAAATTAGAAGAGCTTTACAGGGAATATCCCATGTGCGAGGGGAAAAAGGTCATTCTCTTTGCGCCTACCTACCGGGGAACCAATAAGAAGACGGCTTACTATCCTTATGAATTGATTGATTTCGATCAGCTGTATAGGGTGTGTGGTGACGAATATGTGGTGCTTTTCAAAATGCATCCCTGGGTTCCCACTGCGGTGCCCATTGATCCGAAATATAAAGATAAGTTTGTGGATGTGAACAAGTATCCCAATATCAATGATCTTTTTTATTTTACAGATCTGCTGATCACAGACTATTCTTCTAATATTTTTGAATATTCACTGATGAATAAACCCATGCTGTTTTTTGCTTTTGATAAGATCCAGTATTCGTTCTCCAGGGGCTTTCACAGAGACTATGAGGAGTCTGCGCCGGGTAAGGTCTGCTATGAATTCAGTGAAGTGCTGAAAGCTATTGAAGAAAAAGATTTTGAATATGAGAAGGTACAACAGTATGTGGAGCACCATTTTGATCATATAGACAGCCATTCAAGCGACCGGGTGATTGACTGGATCATTCTGGGACAGATACCTGAAGAGATTCAGGCGGAGCTGAAGGCTGTAGATGCGGCAAACGAAGCCATGCACAAAATGGTATTTGAGACTGTCGATGATGAGGAAGAGTAACGTGATGCGAAAAAATTTTGCAGCAGCTACATAAGAAAAGACAGAAAAAAGGAGGATACTGATGAATATTGCGATTATTTTTGCCGGCGGAAGCGGCGTACGTATGGGAGCTGGAATACCGAAACAGTTTCTGGAGATCAACGGGAAACCAGGTATCATCCATACACTGCAGCTTTTTCAGCAGCACGATATGATTGATAAGATATATATTTCTGTGCTGAAGGACTATATTCCCTATATGCAGGAACTGGTAGAGGAGTTTCGTATCCGTAAGACCGCAGCGATACTGGCTGGCGGCGAAACGGCTCAGGATTCTATCTACAATGCACTGAAAAAGGCGGAAGAAGAGAATCCGGAGGATTCCATTGTACTGATTCATGACGGTGTGCGTCCTTTTGTCACCTATGATGTGATCGCTGACAATATCCGTAGTGTGAAGGAGTATGGCAATGGTATTACCTGTACTTCCTGCTATGAGACGATTCTGCTCAGTAAGGACGGAACACAGGTGGATTCGGTGCCTTATCGAAAGGAGACCTTTGCAGCCCAGGCGCCTCAGAGCTTTTATCTGAAGGATATCATTGCTGCCCATGATGTGGTACGGGCCAGACCTACCCGTTATGAGAATATGGTGGATGCCTGTACGATCCTTCGCAGTCAGGGACTGGATGTGCATATGGTGGCGGGCAACCGCGGTAATATTAAGGTAACCACTCCGGAAGACGTCTATATGTTTCGGGCCCTTTTGCAGTACAAGGAGAATGAGCAGGCCTTTGGTCTCGGGCTGACGAACCGTATGGATGCCCGGATGCATAATATGCAGAAATAAAAGGACTGACAGATCGTTTATAACAGATATTACTGAGGTAAAGTCAAATGATTACAGAAAGTGCAGATAACAGAATACTTCAGGAGGACATAGAGTCACTGGTCAACAGCGGCTGCCCTCTGGATCAACTGAAAGACAGTACGGTGCTGGTGACCGGAGCTACAGGTCTGATTGGTTCTCAGGTGGTAAAGGCGCTGGCCTGTGCCAATCGTCTGAAAGGTACCAATATCCGGGTACTGGCGTTTGTCCGCAGTCGAGAAAAAGCTAAAAAGGTGTTCGGCGAGCTTCTGAACCGTGAAGATGTGGATCTGGTACTGGGAGATGTGAATCGTGGGGTGAAGACAGAGGAGCCTGTGGATTATATTATTCACGGCGCCAGTGCCACCAGTTCCCGCTTCTTTGTGACAAATCCGGTGGAAACCATTGTGACGGCACTGGACGGAACAAGAAATATACTTGAATTTGCCAGAGAAAAAGGGGTAAAGGGCATGGTATATCTGTCGTCTCTGGAGGTGTACGGTGTGCCTCAGACACAGGATGGCCGGGTGACTGAGAAGGATTATGGCTATATTGATCCCTTGAGTGTGCGCAGCAGCTATTCTGAGGGAAAACGTATGGTGGAGTGTCTGTGTGTGTCTTATGCGGCGGAATATCAGGTTCCGGTGAAGATCGCACGTTTGTCCCAGACCTTTGGCGCCGGTGTGGAATATGCCGATGGCAGAGTATTTGCAGAATTTGCTCGATGTGCTGTGGAAAAGAGAAATATTGTGCATACGGCGGGAAATACTCTCCGCACGTACTGCTATACAAAGGATGCGGTGTCAGCTCTTTTATATATTCTGGTAAAGGGAAATGCAGGCGAAGCCTACAATGTGACAAATAAAGACACAGCTGTTACCATTCGTGAGATGGCACAGTGTGTCTGTGATACGTTCCCGGAGAGCGGTATCTCTGTGGAATTTGATATGCCCAAGGACCTGGCATCCTTTGGATATAATCCCGAAATGGTGATCCGTCTGGACAGCAGCCGCCTGGAAGAGCTGGGCTGGCAGGCGACTGTCGATTTGCGGGAGATGTTTATTCGTATGGTGGAAAGCTTTACGAATTAAGCTTTTGTTTCAGATAATCAAGTAATGCTTCACAGGAATGGCCTGACTCATAGGAACCGAGGATTTCGCGGTGGTGTTTTGGGCCATTTTTGTATGTACCTGAGAGTATTTGCGGAAGTACTTCTGACAGCTCTTTCATAGAGCGGCAGATCGGAAATCCCCAGTCGTGGATATCCACATAAAAACCGCGGTGCTCACAGTAAGTATCCAGATCCGGTGTGTATAAGAGCAGGGGCCGGTCTGTCAGGGCGTAGTCCCAGACGATGGAGGAATAGTCCGTGATGAGCCAGTCTGCGGCACACAGAAGGTGCTGTGTGTCGGGATATGAGGATACATCGATACAGTGATCAGTGAGCCCTGTCAGAAGAGTGTCCGGACCAGCCTGAATGTGCATCCGGTACAGCAGGTACCATTGTTCACCGGTAAGCTGTGCTAGCTGCTGCAGCAGGATATCTGCCTGCAGCGCCAGTGTCTGTCCCTTCTGCCCCGTATCTATGCGGAAGGTGGGGGCATAAAGCAGGAGTCGGCTGTCTGCGGGTAGCTGAAGCTCTTTTCGAACAGATTCGTAAAATGCTTCTTTATTGCCGGAGAAAAATATGTCATTTCTGGGCATACCAATGGGGAGGATCTCTCCGGTATAAAGAAACGCGCCCCGAATGACATGATGTGAAAATTCTCTGCCGCTGGACAGATAGGCGGTGGTATTGCGGGAAGCGTATTCCATACGTTTTTTTGTAGCGGAATTAGCGCCGGTCATATCATTTTCCAGCCTTTTGTAAGCACCGCCGCCGTGCCAGGTATTGATGCGGATCTGCTTCTTGCGGAAAGGGAACCAGGTAAGATATCCGCCATTGGAGATCACGATCTGGGATGTCAGGGCATAGTTGATTCCACGGGGAGTGAAATGCTGTGCGGTACGAATGCCCCGGTCCTGTAAAAATGTGTAATTCTCCGGATGCCTGAATAGCCAGACCGGTTCGAAGGCATCAGGACATTTTTCCAGAATGTATTCGCAGAAATATTTGGGATTACAGGAGTATTCATAAGAAGAGCCGCCTTCTAGACTCAGAAACAGGATCCGGTTTTTACGGATCGGGAAGAGATGAAAGGGAAGCAGCGCCAGGGCTATTAGTTTTTGGATAATATATTTCAGATAGTATTTCATAAAACCTCCGGATTACATATATGTGTAATTCAGAATAGCATATTCGGCATTCATTTGCAATTGACAGGAGACAGAGGATGAATCAATTAGGACAATTATGGTTAGAAATGCTTCAGTATGAGAAGCTTCCCGAAGCACCTGATGCGGAGCAGATTCTGGTCACGGGTCAGACTTCTCTGGACCATCTTCTGAAGGCGGCGGCGCAGCAGCTGGCGGACAGAGGAGGATGGAAAATACGGGTGGAGAAGCAGCTGTCAGAGACGGGACAGCGCAGCACAGAAGGAAACTTCTGGGTCATCACTGACCGGAAGCAGAGCCAGTCTGGCTGTGTGCCGGAAGATGTGAATCAGCTGAGCATTCCCACGGTATATGGCCTGGAGCCGGAGGAATGTATGAATTTCCCGGATTGGGGGAGCTATTTCAGGAGCTTTTCTGCGGATGAGGAATATATCTGTGGGGGAGAGTTTCTCTGTAAACTGTGCCATATTCTGGCAAAAACGGGACATTTTGTTGAAACAGTAACCATGTCCCAGGCGGATATTTCTCTGGAAGACGGGACTTATATGGTGTGGAAGACGGTCCGTCACCCGGAATCTTTTTTCTATTTTGACAATACCTATGAGGGCAGACTGAAACAGCTGCAGGAAAGACAGCTGGCCTGCCTCCGGGAGTTTGACCGTATCTGTAAAAAACAAGGGATTTCCTACTTCCTGGGCGGCGGAATTATATAAGCTGGCACGTCAGGAGACTGAGGAGATTGCGAC
>CALZMS010000110.1 GCA_945788595.1 uncultured Lachnospiraceae bacterium | reverse complement strand
GCAATTCTGGAAAGCTCCGGATTTAAGTCTGCATCTTCCAGATCAGCTTCCAGCCAGCGTTTGTAATCTTCCTGATACATGTTAACCACTCCAATCTTTATTTTCAGTCTTATTTTGTGCATTATCACAAAAATACAACTATACTATACCTGTTTTATTGGTGTCTGTCAACGAAAGTGAGTCGAAATTTTATGACAAAATATATCTGTTCCGCCCTTTCACAGATACCATGTCAAAACAAATGAAAATCCACTTTTTTCTGACAACAAATCGTATACTTTGTGGTATACTGTTTTCAGCTTACCACAAAGGAGAATATATCGTTATGGAATCTGTTGAAAATCAGCTGTCCCATCTGGACAATACCATGCTCCGGGATAAACTGCTGTCTGATGATATTTTTGATCTGGTTTCCGCCAATATGCTTCCTTTAAAAACACTTATGGCCTACTATCAATGCGCCATTATGGAAGTGGAAACAAAATTCCGTGTGCTCAACGAAGAGTTTTCTCTGCAGTATGACCGTAATCCCATTGAGTCCATCAAGACCCGTTTAAAATCCATCGAAGGAATCCTGAAAAAGCTGCGCCGCAAAAATCTGCCCCTTACCCTTGCTTCCATTGAGCAGGAGATCCGGGACGTGGCAGGGATCCGCGTGATCTGTTCGTTCAAAGAAGATATCTATATGCTGGCCAAATGTCTGCTGGATCAGGACGATATCACCCTGATAGAAAAAAAGGACTATATCCAGAATCCCAAGGAAAGCGGCTACCGCAGCCTGCATCTGATCATCGAAGTCCCCATTTTCCTACAGAACGAAAAGCGACCCATGAAAGTAGAAGTGCAGCTTCGCACCATCGCCATGGATTTCTGGGCCAGCCTGGAACACAAGCTCCGCTACAAAAAGAATATTCCTGCGGATCAGCTTGAAGCACTTTCCCAGGAACTGTACAGCTGTGCCGAAAATATCGCCTCCATCGACGAACGTATGAACAATATTCATATGCAGATGAACCAGGCTATGGCCGAACAAGAACAGAATAACGAACAGAGAAAATGGCCTCTGCTTCCGGGACTTTCCTGAATACCCCTGTAAAGCGGACGCTGATTTTTATATAATATGTGAAGGAATTGCTGCAAAATGGAAGCAACGTTCTGGCGCCACAACCCCGAGAAGGGTCAGCTGTAAACGGGCAGACACCGGGTATGTATAGGAAAATTCCCGCGACTTTACCGAGCACGACTCCGAGACTACAGGCTCGGAGCGAGCGCAGGAAGAGCAGGAATTTTCCTATACATACCCGGTGTCTGCCCGTTTACAGCTGACTCTTCGAGTTTCCCACACATCAAACTTCTCACGCATCAAAATCCACTTCGAAAATCCCCTCCGGCATACGTATCGTCAGTATCCCCAGATCAAAATCGCTGTCCAGCACCGTCAAATGATATTCGAAAATCACATCGTCCTCAAACTTTGACAGCAGCACATAAGCCCCATTCTCTTTCCCCTCGATCTGATCGCAGATATCGTCATATACTGCGCTGCCGGAAATGCTGCGGGGATAGCCGGATTCTTTTATTTTTTTCTCAATCATTTTATACAGTTCTTCCATAACTTTTCTCCTTTATTTTACTGATTTTCTTCTTTTTCTTGCTGTGACAATGCAGACATCGTCAGCAGCAGATATTCTCTTTCATAGGCATCATCAAGATTCAGATGAAACAGTTCTTCCATTTTCTGCAGACGATATGCCAACGTATTTTTGTGGACAAACAGCCGTCTTGCAGTTTCGTTTCGATTACGCTCACACAGAAGGTAGGTGTGCAGCATCCGGTAGTATTCTGTGCCATTCGCTCTGTCGTAGGCAAGGATTTCTCCCGGTGCTGTATGCAGAGAAAACATACAGAGCTCCCGGTCATAGGCAAAGGATGTGAGCATGTCGATAGCACAGTGATAAAAATAGCGTTTCCGGCATCTGGCTGCCACCAACGCCTGACGGTACTGCAGGTTCGCGTGAGAAATTCCCGGATGATAATAGGAAATATGAACAGTAAAACCTGTATGTTTCGCCGCCTGAAACAGTGTCCGAAGACAAATATCCGCATCTTCCTCACTGATATACTCTATATCCATATCCCTCACAGCAAGAAGACTCACAATGACCTCTTCGTTGTTAAGTTCCTCGGGGTATGCCGGAATAAACATACCGTCCATGGGCTGTCTGCCAAAATATTTCAGACAGTCCAGCATATTTCCCTCATTATCTTCTTCCTTTCGCAGTACCACCACCAGAGTCTGCACGGTGCTATCCCATTGCCTGAGTTTCAAAAGCAGCTGCTTCTGCTCCTCTTTAGGCTCCTTTGACTCAAGTATCTCCCTGAGCAACGATTTTTCCACGCTGAAATGGGCTTCCGCATCCGCATACAAGCCGTTGTATTCCAACGCACGGGCCAGCACGACCAGAAGCGGCTGCTGATACTGTTCTGTTTTTTTCTTCTGCAGCCAGATCATCTGTCCCAGAAGATATCCCTGACTGTCAGTCTGACTAAGAATACAGGCAAAAGGAAATTCTCCCAGCTGTGTGTCAGAAAGCTGAAGCGGTTTTTCCCAGACTTTTTCAAATACACCGGCAAAGAACAAATCCTCTGTCTCCTCAGAGATTTCACAGCGCCACCGTTCTTTCTCCCAGAAGCTTTTCCAGACAGACTCCACTGTTTCTCTGTCGGCAGACTGACTGACTGCTGTGATCTGCAGTCTCGTATTTACAAAAAACATAGTTCCCAACAGTATTTCACAGGCGTCAATCAGAAACTGAAAGGGATCTTTCCTGCGAACAACGCTCATCAGCGCGTCTTCCCAGTTCTGATAATAGACAAGGGCATCACTTACGCAGTCAAACACTTCTTCCAGCGCCGCAGTTTTCAGACTGACCACATCCTGCCGGTGTACCAGTACTACCTCACTGGACACAGAACCAGGAAACAGATCGCTGATTTTACCCACATATATATAATCCGGTTCCGGATCTCTGTCATTATTAAGATGGCGGACACCCATGATCGTGGCCATGGACGAACGGATCGTTGCCACAGGATTATAGGCCTTCAGCCATTGCACCACCATCGGCATACTCAGACGCACAGCTTCCTCCTCTTTCGGTCTTATGACCGAATACCCACATCTGTTTTTTTAATATTTCGTTTTTTGAGACGTATACCTTTATATCTAAAAGACTTATACTATTAAAGGAAAGTTCGTCCAAAACACCAAATACAGTATAACCGATATTTGTGTTTTGCACAACCACATCTGTAAAGGAGGACCTATTATGTTAACAGCAAAACAGAATATGATAGAATGTATGAAGGGTTCCAAAGGTAATCCTGACCGCTTTGTCAATCAGTACGAAGCCATCCAGCTTCTGTTTCACCCCTTTATGTTTGCCAATCCGCTTCTGCAGGAAGGTATGGAAAACGTTGTGAATGCGTGGGGTGTGACCAATACTTTCCCGAAAGGTGTTCCCGGCTCGTTCCCGGTACATACACCGGACAAGATCGTTGTCAAAGATATTGAGCACTGGAAAGATTATGTCAAAGCACCGTCTCTGGATTTCCCGCAGGAAATGTGGGATCAGTGCAAAGCCATGTATGACGCTGTAGATGGTGAGAAAGCTTTTAAAGCTGTTTTCGTGGCTCCTGGACTTTTTGAGCAGACCCATCATCTTTGCGAAATGGTCAATGCGCTGACTTACTATATCGATTATGAAGATGAAATGCATGATCTGATCAAATACCTGACTGAATGGGAACTTAAACTGGCCGACGGTATCTGCAGCCATCTGCATCCGGATATGCTCTTCCATCACGATGACTGGGGCGGATACGCTTCCTTGTTTATGGGTGTTTCCATGTTTGAAGAGTTCCTGCTGGAGCCCTATAAAGAAATCTACGGTTATTACAAAAGTCACGGTGTGGACTATATTGTACATCATTCCGACAGCTATGCTGCTCCCCTCGTTCCGGATATGATTGAGATGGGCATCGATGTCTTCCAGGGCTGTATGGAGACCAACAAGGTAGACGAGCTGATTGCAAAATACGGAGATCAGATTTCCTTTATGGGTTGTATTGAAAACGGTATATGCGATAAACCTGACTGGACAGACGAGAGTGTGGCCGCCTACACCCGTCAGGTATGTGACAAATACGGTATGAAGAGTTTCATTCCGTGTATCGCTCAGGGCGGACCTGGTTCTGTATACCCGGGTGTATATATGTCCATAGCAAACACCATCGATAAGATCAATGAAGAACGTTTCGGAATCAAAGATCCGGATAGTATGCGTGCTCCGCTTCAGATCATGTTCTGATAACGCTAACCCTCAGCAAATATTATTATAGAAAAATGCTCCGGTATATCCGGGGCATTTTTTGCTGTCATTCGTGTCCAAACAGTGTTCTGCAAAGGGGTTATACTTTCTGACGCAATTCTGTTTTGAGGACGTTTCGAGGTTCCTCTTTCCGGTAAACTGTCTTGACAAAAAGAATAAAATTGTTTACATTCAGAAAAAGACACATCTTATTTTTCTTTCAAAGGAGGAATACAAATGATCAGAGAGATCAAAGATAACGATATGACGGCTGTGGAGCAGAGCAAAATGGCTGTGGTTGATTTTAATGCTGTATGGTGCGGTCCCTGTAAGATGCTTGGTCCGGTGCTGGCAGAGATTTCTGAAGAAATGACGGATGTTGACTTTTTCGGACTGGATGTGGATGAGAATCCGGTGCCTTCTGTGAATTATGGAATTCACAGTGTGCCGACACTGATTTTGTTTAAGGATGGTCTGGAGGTGGACCGGATGATCGGGTTTACGCCGAAGGAAGATCTGGTGAACTGGATAGAAGAGAATAGGTAGGTGTTGAAGGG
>CALZMS010000109.1 GCA_945788595.1 uncultured Lachnospiraceae bacterium | reverse complement strand
TTGTTAATAATACTTTGCAGCACTTCTTTATTCCGAGAACGGACCTGTTCCCGTTCAAGGCGGGCCTGCGTCACATAAGCAGCGGCCGCACTGGTAAGTACTGTCTCTCCGGGCAGACTTTCCCCCGTTGTCTGACTATCTGTACTGTCATTATCTTCTGTGCTGTTCCCGTTTTGACTCTCATCAGTCTCTGATGTTACCGGCAGAGTGGATGTCACAGTCTCTCCTTCGATTCTGTCTGTCTCACCTCTGTCCTGATTA
Source organism: uncultured Lachnospiraceae bacterium (assembly GCA_945788595.1). Lineage (GTDB taxonomy): Bacteria > Bacillota > Clostridia > Lachnospirales > Lachnospiraceae > UBA11957. Next base: position 4,690 of record CALZMS010000109.1, on the reverse strand, counting down.
CTTGCGGCAGCAGCCTGATTCTCATCCAGAAGTGCCGTTGTATCTGTGATATCAAAATCCATGCTGTCAATGTCCTCCTGGGTCAGAGAGATTTCCGCCGTCTGGGCTGTATCTTTCTCCCCCGCCTTATTGAGACTCGCTCCACTGTAGTTCAGATATCCGGCAGCAGCTACCATGACCGCCAGTACCGTTATCATCAGGCGATTCTTTTTCAGGACTCTTTTCAACGTGAAGATCTCCTTTACTCATTTCATTTTCATCACTTTAATTTTATGGGCATCCAGATGGAATAATGCCATCGCCGCTTCCTTTATTTCCGCCACAATGCGCGGATCATCCGCCCCCTGGGCAATCACCAGCACACCCCGTACCTCCGGCATAGTCTGTCTGATCACATACGGTGTTTTTGTTCCGTCGGCATCTTCAAGATATACCGTCTCTTCCTGTGTAGTTTTATTTTCGCTTTTTTCACTTTCCCCACCGCCGTTTTTGGAAGAACTGCTGCTGGAATCCGGCACATCCTTTTCCACTGTTTTTGTTCCCATAGACTCCAGTGTGACTGCTACATCCACCAGTCCCACACCATCCACTTGTTCCAGCATCCGTTTCAGCTCGCTTTCGAGATTTTTTCTCTCATCTTCCATTTCCTGATTTTCTTGTTCCTGCACGGGCTGGCTCTGCTCTGCTTCCCCCTGCGCATCATCCATTTGGCTTTTGGATGGCCAGAATGCCAGAAGCAATATGGCTGTCACCAGAAGTATACTCAAGACTTGTTCCTTTTTTCTGGATCTCAGAAACAGCCGGATACGCTCCTGCCACTCCTTCATACTGCCTCCTTACCCATTTTACTGCCGGACAGTTACCCGGATCATCTCTTCACTCAATTCATATCTTCTGCTCAGGCGACTTTTCAGTGTATTCTCAGCATTTGCCGGTGATCCTGTTCTCTCTTCCGAAAATCCGGCGGTCACCGACAATGCTGTGATCGCCGCATCATTTTCTGCAAGGTGTATCGAACAGTCCATATCCTGGAGCGTCATTCCCTCCTCCTGCAAAAGTTCTGTAATATCCTCTCTGAGCTTTTGCCGGACAGCTTCTGTCACCAGCGAATCTTCCCTGCCATCAGCATACATCCTGCCGGACAATGGCTCTTTATAATCCCACTTTGCCGACCAGTCCGATACTTCATCCTGCAGCCGCTCTTTCAGATCTCCCAGAGAAAGAAGCGGCCGAAACAGCAAAAGAAGAAAAAGCAGTGAAAGAAACATCCGGATATATTTGCGATATTGCTCTTCTGTAACAAACAAAAGGATCAGCTGTATACAGACCGTTCCCACGATCAGCATCCTGACCCAGGAAAACAGCCAGGCCTTCATGGTAATATTCCTTTCACCCTATTCTGACCATCACCGCCACTGCCAGAAAAAAAAGCAGCAGCGTACCGGACAAAAGTTTCAGACAAATGGCATATCCTCTGGCTACCGCCCGGATACAGCCAACGATCCTTGGATCTGCAACAGGCCTTCCAAAAGCAGCCACCACATAGAGAGCAGCACACTTCAGCGCCATATGCACGAGAGGGGATAATCCGGCCATGACAAGTACCAGTAAGATTGCAATACCCAGACAGCTTTTGATCAGCACCGCGCTGGCCAGAAGAACTTCTGCCGCTGTTCCCACCATACTGCCGATTCCGGGTATGGCCTGGGCTGCCCTGCCAAGCGTCGAACGTTTCAGTGTATCCAATGCCGGAGCCAGCATATTCCGAAGGATCTGAATTCCCGTCACTGCCGCGATCACTGTCTTTATCCCCCAAAGCACAAACTTTTCCATCAAATCACCCAGATCCGACAGAAGTCTTCTTTCACTGATCTGGTCAAACACCGTAAGAAGAACACCACATCGGGTCACGGACAGAAAAACCTGCGCGATCAGCCACTGAGTCAGGGACACCAGCAGCATAAGTCCCTGTGTAAAAAAAGCGGCAGACGTTACTTCTCCGGCACTGACCATCACCAGACTGCAGGCAGCACTGGCTACCTGCATAAAAGAACCGATATTCGTAAAAAGCTCTCCCAGTTCTTTTGTCTCTGCAGAAAAATCCCGGATCAGAAGCACCGCAAGAAGCATGAAGAGAATATAAAAACCGGTTTCACTGATCCGGTCATCCGAAACGATATCTGAAAGGATGCGAAAAATTGCCGAAAACAATAAAAGCAATAGCAGCTGCCGCACCAAAAGAGTGGCACTGTCCGCAAAATCCTCCAAAAGAACCTGCAGCTGCTGTTTAACATCCATAGACGACAGTGGATCCTCCCCCTGCATCATCCGTGAAAAACTCTTTTTTATATCCAGATTCTTTCCTTCCAGTAAAGTATCCCCTGCCTCCTGCAATTCTGAAAACTGCGGCATTTGCGTTTCTTCCTCCGCCTGCACCGTTACAGGCAAAAGCAGCCAGAACAGAAAAGCCAGGAGAGCACACACGCTTTTCATACCTTTAAAACATCCGTGATCAGTTCAAGCAGTGCCACGAACACCGGCATGCCAAGGGCCGCCAGCGTCAGACGGGCAAACAGCTCGATCTGTCCGGCAACCGCAGAATTGCTGCAGTCTCTGCACACAGCCGCTGCAAACTGCCCCACATAGGTGACCAGAAGCATTTTCATCAGAATCCGGATATAACTGTCCTCAATCTGCAGGTTTTCCTGTAAAAGCTGCACAGCTTCCAGGATTTCTCCCAGCACCGTGCCGGCCATGGACAAAATCAGATATCATATCGACAAGCTCGAGTTGCTCGTCGACCCGCCGCAAGGCTGAGATAAAGCGAGTACTCTTCCCGGTATCCTTTGAACAACAGTCCAAAAAGGACACCGGCTATGCCCAGCAGCGCTGCCCTATAGATGTCCATACGACCTCCGCTTATCAAGGATATGAAAACAGTGCCTCTATGGATCCAAACAGATCCGCAATACAGGGAATGATCCACATAAGCACCAGAACCAGCCCGGCAAGGCTGGCCAGAAAAGCCTGTTCATCTCTGCCGCTGTGTTTGAGCACCTGCGTCAGTACCGAAACCAGTATTCCCACTGCTCCGATCCGAAACAGCATGCTTATCTCCACAGACCATTCCCTCCTTTCCCGTCACCACAATAGTATCGCCAGAAAAACACCTGCCGCTGTCCAAAGTGTCCGAAACAACCGGCAGGACTGCGGATATTCCTTTTTCAGTTCCTCCAGAAGCATCTCCGTCTCCTTCCTAAAGACTGCTACCGCATGGATCTGCAGTTGCCGGTCAGGATAACCCAGTTCATTGCCAAAGGCGTACAGCCGCTTTATGTCCTCCCCTGTCAGTTCTCCTCCTTCCAGGCATTGTTGGATATTTTTCGAGAAAATATCTCGAAACTCGCCGTTTCCTGTGGTCATCTCTTTACTTACCTTTTTCAGAAACAGTTTCAGCCTGCCATCGTTTTTTTCACTCAGTTTCTGAAAGATCTGCGGTAAGGGTTCCCGGCCAAATTCCAGCTCTCTTTCCATATGCAAAAGAAGCCGTGCCATACGCTCCAGCATGCGGATCCTGGTTCTCAGCCTCTGGCCTTTCAAAAAACCAAGTCCCGCTGCGCATACGATACATAATGCAGCCAGACTCAGCCGCAAAGACATTCTGCATTCTTCCTCCGAAACAGACAGCCTTTTTCCCGGTCAAATACCGCCAGAAGCTGTCCGGGTTCTTTGCGTTTTTCCAGAATCAGACAGCGATTAAAGTATCCGTCTGCCCATAAATCTCCGATATCCTCCCGTCTGCGAATATCCGTAAGCTGCTCGCCATGGGCGGTGGCCAATATTTTTACTCCGCAGCCAAATGCTGTCAGAAGTGCTCTTTTATCTTCCTTTCCTGCCAGTTCATCCACCGCCAGCACAGAAGGCGCCATGGAGCGCAGCATCAGAAGCATTCCTTCTGCCTTAGGACAGCCATCCAGCACATCCGTACGGGCTCCGAGATCATTCTGCGGCACACCCCCACTGCATCCCCCTAATTCCGATCGTTCATCTATCACAGACACAGACTGGCCTGCCCCCAGCGCATTGCCATCCGATACCAGCCGGATCAGATCTCTGAGCACTGTCGTCTTTCCACAGCCCGGTGGGGCAACGATCAATGTATTTTCCAGTTTTCCCTCCCGGTAAACATAGGGCAGAAGCGGCTCCGCACATCCTTTGATCTGGTGAGCAATACGGATATTCAAAAAAGAAATATCCCTCACGCCATAGATCTTTTCCCCCTCCACCACACATCTTCCGGATAAGCCTACCCTGTGACCACCCTGCACAGTCAGAAAGCCACGCCGTATATCCTCTTCATAGGCGTACATGGAATAGCTGCTCAGCCGTTCCAGCGCCTCTGTCACTTCCTCCTTACCGATTCTGTAGCCCTGCCCGGGCGAAGACCAGACTCTTCCCGCCTGATCCAGAAAAAGCTCCCTGCCCATAGACAGCACCATCAGGGGCTGCCCGGCCCTAAGGCGGATCTCCTGCAGACCATACGCATCCAGCGCCGTTTTTTCAAAAATATGCCGGATCTCTCCGGTCAAAAGATTAAGTATTTTTTCACTTTGCATGCTTCATCACCTCTTGTCCTTACTATATGCGGCTTATTTCCGGATTAGACGTGGGACTCTCCTCGATAAGACCT
>CALZMS010000108.1 GCA_945788595.1 uncultured Lachnospiraceae bacterium | reverse complement strand
GATGGTTCGTGGGATGGCTTGAAACTGAAGTAGATACATACTTTTTTGCTGTCAATTTACAGGATGAGCAGGACGCAACGGGAAGCAGGGCTTATACGGTGGCATTGGATGTGTTGGAAACAATGGGGATTTTAAGTTCAAATGGAATTGCCAACGCCGAATCTGGACTTTATCATTAATTTCCAGACATTGTGTCCACTCTTTTAACTTTCCGCAACGGCGCTTGGATATGGTTAAACATTTTTATAAGAAAAGATCCCTTTCTAAATTTTGATTGGAGAAAATTGGACATTGTTAAGATATTTAACCAATGACATCCACTTTTACGTTGCTGGGAGTTGGGAATTGGGCTTTTTCAAATCATTTATCCGGTGGCATCCATTTCTTCCTTGCTTGAGGTGGAAAATTGGACCTTTTCAAACCATTTATCCAGTGACATCCATTTTTATATTGTAATAGGGGATTAGATGATTTCAATTACATAGTAATGCAATGTCCACACGCTCTAAGCAAAAGAATCAGGCATAGAGCCGCAATTCTAATGCACACTATGCCTGAACAAAGATATTTTCTAATCTATTCTCAGTTTTCTTCCGGGTTCAGCCATCTTATACCCACGTACACCCAGATTTCTCCCTGATCCTCTGACTGATACAGAATACCTTCCGTCTCGCTTGCTTCTGTCAGTGCCAGCACGGACAGCTGCTCGCCGTCAAGTTCAGGCATACACAGATAGTCGTAATCTGCTGCCGTGAAATCAAGCTCCTCTGCCAGCTCGGGAAGCTCTGTCACTGTATCTGTGGGCATCTGTATTTCTGTAAATGTCATTCCGCCGTCCCTGGTCACGTACAATCGGGAATAGGACTGGGATGCCCCGGTAAGACCAGCGATGCCAAACTGTTCGTCAAAGAACACCAGTCCCTCTGTCACACCGATGCTTCCACTGAAGGGATCCGTATTGATCCGATTCCAGGTCGTTCCGCCGTCCTCCGTTTTATCCATCTCATAATACCGGCTTCCGGCTGCCGCATCCCTGACCACCAGACGCCAGCCAAGGTTTTCCGTCAGGAAGAAATACATGGTTCCGTCCGACTGATCCACACTCCAGGAAGTTTCCTGCTTTGCCTCCTCGATCTGCTGCTCCTCCTGCGCCTGCCGAAGCATCGAAGCACTGATGTATTCCGGCTCCATAATATAGCGCACAGGTGTGATCTCGCTGTCTTTTCCCGGTACATGCAGAGAAACTTCATATCCTTTCAGTTCACCGCCTGCCCGAAGCATATCTATGTAATTTCCGTATTGTTCCTCACCGTCTCCGTCCACATCTCCGTGAAGATAGACAAGACCCTCCGCCGAAGAGAAAGACCGCTTGCCATAATACAGGATCTCGAAGGTATCCTCGGTGCCGTCTGCTGCCAGCTCATTTACCCACTCTTCGCAGTCCGCTTTTTCCAGGATGGTCAGCATGGGGGAAAGCTTCATATCATCGTTATATTCAGCCCCGGCTTCTCCATCCTCCCAGACGGTGATTTTTGAATCTGCACTGCTGTCGTAATCTACCAGAAACGTCTTTGTCTCTCCATTTTCATCTTTTCCATACATAAATGTGTACAGAGAAAGGATTTTTCCCTCCTTATCAAAAGTCATCTGGAACTTGTTACTAATATAGAGTTCCTCCGGAAGAGAAAATATCTCGTCAAGATCCTGGAGAACGCCTTCCACGCCGTCCGTAAAAAAATTATCATGCTGCAGCGTTACCTCTTTTTTTCGCTGAAGCTCATCCAGCTTCCAGGCCAGCGCGCCATGATACGGTGTAGCGGAATATACTATTTTTCCGCCAAAATATGCCGTACCAAGGATAAACAGCAAAATCTCTGCCCAAAATAATATCCCTTTTCCGGGCCGCTCTCCTTCCTCTTTCGCCCGGATCCGGAAAAATACCCAGAGCACGCAGAAAAGAAAGCTGACACTGCCGCTCACTGCCAGCGGCAACAGATATCGATTAAGTCCACCCAGTCGGCACAATCGGCACAGTAAATACATAAAAAACAGATAAGAAGCCAGACAGATGGCCTTGCAGATTTGGTATGCTTTTTTCATAGTATCTCCTTTGTAGTATTATTGATGTTATGATTATTCAACATTATCGGGATCAAACAGCTCCTTTTCAATAAGGTGTGTTAATAGTTTTACTGGCTTTAATTAAACCAACGTAGAATCCATGCTATATACAGGAATTTTTATTCTAAATTTCTTGTTTTTGCAAACACAGTTATTTATTCACCATACTCATACAGCCTTATCAGCAAGTGGTTCGGCTGATAACGAGAAATCACTCACAATTCTACTGTTACGTATACATTTACTCCACAAACCACGCATCCAGCACCTCGTCCACCTTACCTACTACATAGCCGCTGCCGCCCCGGTCTTTGACATCCTCTACCATACTGACAAGCAGAATCGAACGTTCGACATCCGTATCCGCTGTCATGAGAGCAAACCAGCCCAGCTCCGTACCAGAGGTATCCTCCTTGGAAGCCTTGATCTCAGCAGTTCCTGTCTTTCCAGCCAGTGTCACATCCTCCCGGTGCGCCTTGTATCCGGTGCCATGAGAATCATTGACAACCTTTATGAGATCATCCAGAACTGTCTCCGATGCTTCGCGGGAGAGCGCGTCTTCGATCCAGTATGAGTTTTTTTCTCCTGATCTGTACAGAAGATTCGGTTTCAGCATATTCCCACCATTAACAAAGGCGGAATAGATACAGGCCAGATGCAGCGGATTGACCAGAATTTCTCCCTGTCCGTATCCGCTGTCAGCCAGCTGGATCTCGGATCCTATCTCCCCGGTATTGGAAATCTGTGATGTCTGCATTTTTATTTCAAAAGGTATTTCCTGACCGAAACCAACACTGTTCAGCACATTTTCCATTTCCTTAGTTCCCATATCCAGCGCTGCCCGGGCAAAATAAATATTGTCGGAGTAGATCAGCGCATTCTGCAACGTCACCGGCTCGTAGGTATGAAGGGTAGTGACATAATAAGATCCCCAGCTGGTGTCCTTCTGCCATTTCAATCCCTGAGAACCGTAATCCTTTTGCGGATCAATGGTTCCTGCCATCAATCCGGCTGCTGCTACCAGCGGTTTTAACGAAGAGCCAGGGCACCATACCTGCCGGAATCTGTTGTACAGAGGCATATTCTCGTCCTCATTCCATGATGCCCACTGTTCGGAAGAAAGTCCAAGAATGAACGCATTACTGTCATACGACGGTGTACTGACAAGCGCCAGTACTTCCCCAGTTCTTGGATCCATAGCCACAGAACAGCCTTTATCTTCACTAAACTGCGCATACAATGTCCCCTGCAGTCCTGCATCAATGGTCAGCTGAATATCCTTTCCGTTCTGCACAGGAATTCCCGCCAGCTCCTCTTTCACGATTCCGTTGCTGTCTTCAATATAGATCCGGCAGCCATCCTGCCCTTTCAGTTCCGTTTCATACAAACTTTCCATGCCGGTCCTTCCGATCACATTTTCCGCTGTATAGCCTTCCCCAGGATGATTCTCTATATCCTCCGCTGTCACCTTCTGTACATATCCTACCAGATGTGCCGCCGCTTCTCCCAGCGGGTAACTTCGCACCAGCGTATCTGTAAGCATTACGCCATCTATGGTAAGAAGCTGCTCCTGCCTTTCTTTTTCCTGCAGCACGCTTTTCTTTGGATCCTGTGCTATTAGCTGAAGTTCACTCACCTTCGGAATCGTTTTCACCGGTACGAAAGTATCATCCTTCACCCAGCTCTGCGACAGCTTTTTCTCAATAGTTTCCGCATCCATCTCCAGAAGCTGTGCCATCTTTTGTATCGCTGTCTCCTGGTCTGTCAGTTTTCCCGGCACGATTCCCACCTGTGTTGCCGTACCTTTGCCTGCCAGCATACGGCCATTTCTGTCCAGAATTTCTCCCCGCTCCGCCTTTGTCTGTTTTACGCGGACCCTATCCGTGGGTTTCAGATTCGGGAAAATCATGCTGTCGATCCAGGCCAGCCAGTATCCGTCCTCCCCATCCACAAAGAGTGCCGTATTGTCAAAAGCAATCTCTCCGGCCAGAGTTTGCATCGTAGTCGAATAGCTTACTGTGGAAGTCTCTTTATCATAGCCCGTAATCTCCACCGCAAATTCACTGACCTCGATGCCCTCATAAATGGCAGAATTCCGCTTCACAAAGTCCTCGCGGCTGATATTTCCGGACGCTTCCACATCCAGCATATCGTACATGGTATCGTAGTCCTGCCGCAAGATACAGTCCATGTAGGTGAGAAGAAGCTCCTCCGGAGAGGTCTGCTCCGGTTTCTTTCGGCGAAATAAGACTGCTCCCAGTGCTGCCAGTACGACTACAAGGAGTACGGTGAAAAGTATTGCCGATGCATTTCTTCTCTTTTTTCTTTTTTCCATGTGTATCCCCCCTTATAACGTATATCTCTCATTTAACTTTTTCTTAATATTACATTTGTAAGATCATATTGTCAATACGTACACAACGAAATATTGTCTTACTCATGTAGAATCCCGGAGAATAATGAAGAGCCAATCAGATTCGCATCCAAAAGGCTCCTTTACACTATTAAATATTCAAACTAGCGGGTATCTTTCATTCCTTGATAAACACATATTCCCTCTCATTAGACAAATCTTCCCGAAAAGTATAACCCAGCCGGTCAAATCCCTTCATCTCCTCTGGCTGCTCCACATTATGCTCCGCCATATAGCGCACCATCTCTCCCCGGGCCATCTTAGCATAAACGCCCTTCTGCACGATTTTTTCTCCGGAGATCTCCCCAAACACGCAGGTGATATATCTGTCTTCTGCAGTCAGATATTTTCCCACACATTTTGAGTATTCTTTTGAAGCCAGATTCACGATCACGTGGCTGTCATCCAGCATCTCCTGGTAGATTCTGTCTCC
>CALZMS010000107.1 GCA_945788595.1 uncultured Lachnospiraceae bacterium | reverse complement strand
CGATGCCATACACAAAAGATCCACCGGATCCGACACCACCACAAACAGCCCATGATAGCCGGACGCAGCCGCCTGTCTCGCATAAGATGCCACTATCCCTCTGTTTGCCTCATACTGTGCCATGCGAACGTCGCTGACCTTGCTGTCCAGAGACGGTACATTCCGGGTCGCACAGAAGAGGAAGATATCACAATCAAAGATTTCTTTCTCACAAAGCACCTTAACCTGTGGAATACGTCTTCCTCCCGGCGGTGCCATAATCTGCGAAAGCTCCGTCTCCATTCTCCGGCACTGGGCCTCGTTAAGATCATACAGGCCAATGTTTTCCACATCCTCCCCGCCCAGCAGGGCAAGTCCCAGCGCCACATTTCTGCCCACATCTCCCAGACCGGCCAGATGGATCGTTTTTCTGTCGTTACCTTTTGTGCCAAGCCAGACAGGCTCTGTTTTTCCTTCGTAATTATCTGCGACCGTTTTCTGCCGGTCTGTGCCCAGCTCTTTGATCGTTCTCATATCTTCCTCCTTACTTTGCCCGTATTGCTGCTTTCTCCAGTATCGACAGTCTCTGCAGTCTGTCCAGTTCCTCCTCCAGTATCTTAGATGGTGACTTCTGTCTCATCTGCCTGGTAAGTCCCAGCCCATCGGGATAACGGGGCTGAGAGACAGCCTCCCCGAGTCTTTCCAGAGTCAGCTGTCTTTTATACTGCTGCCGGTATTCCTTTTCCAATGCTTTACATATATCCCGGGCATTCTCCAGGCAGACCCGCGACAAGGTGTAAAATGATCCTAAAGATGACAGCTTCAGATAGTCAGGAATCTAATAGGGCAATATAGTATTGGCCGAGGGAATCGCCGCCACAGGTGCAGCTGCATCTTCTGCGTTTACAACACCATCACCGCCAAGGAAAGGATACAGATCCGATTCGACGATCCAGGAAGACAGATTCGGCACCGTATACACCGCCCGTACATCAAGTCCCTGCAGTCTTGCCTGATCCCTTCCCCGCCCAGAGATCACACCGGTAATCAATTCTACATCCCGAATACCTTCTTTTTCCAGATGCGCTCCTATCTCTTTCATACGATTGCCCTCATGATACAGGTCATCTACCAGAAGCACCGGCCGTTTAAAGGAGCGGATCGTTCTGATCTGTACCGGCAGGGGCGCATATCCCGGAAACTGTGCGATGGAAAAAGAAGAAAGATCTTTTTCATATCTTTTTTCCGTCTTCAGCTCTTTTGTCACCGTGTTGGGAATCTTTACATTCATTAATGTTTTCCCGAAAGGCACGCACATTTTTTCACCTAGCGGTGCCGGTTTCACCGGTTCCAGGGGCACATGGTTTTCTTCTGTGACCAGACGCATCAGGCGGTAATTCAGCAGTTCCGAAGCAAAACAGAGAATGAGTCTTCCCGGATAGGCTTTCGTCAGTGCCTGTAAAAGACGGATATGACTGTTTCGGATCGCCAGCTTTAATTCTCTGTTTTCCACCATAGACTCTTTAATGGCAGCATGTGTATCATAGAAAACCACCAGCGGACGACGAAGATACATGTCCTGTATTTTTTCCAATGCCAGAAATCCATGAAGCTTCAGCACCTGCTCATTTTCACCGCTGTCTGTACAAAGGGCAAAAGAATAGCCATTTTCCTGAAAATATTCCAGAACCTCGTTCAAAACAGTCAGTCTTCCATCGTCAAGCTCCGTAACATCTCCTTTGATACAGGTGATCATCGCTGTTTTTCCGGAGATCAGGGATCGCAGTTTTTCTGCCTTTTCCAGAGATCCACATTCTCTCATCAGTTCTGAAGCATCCACATCATGAAACTCTACCCTGGCAAAGCTTTTGCCGCCGGTACCGCCGATATACAATTCCATGCTCTTTGCGTCCTCTTTCGGGCATTCCATCTTCATATCCACCGGTATACATCTGGCTGTTTTTTTGTAGATTGGCTCCATGGCATAAAGGCCCAGCTGATAAATATAATTCTGCACATTTTCATCCACCAGTCCACAGATATCCCTGCCCGCGTTAATGTTTTCCCGGATCCTGGTGGAGCTGACCTGCTCCAGTATGGGCGGCAGCTTCATCCACAGCTGCTCTCCCGATATCCGCTGGCGGCAGACTTCCTTAAGACGCCGGATTTCCTCCTGCTCCTCCTCATTCCGTGAAAAGATCAAATGGGGGAAATGATGCACAGAGCCTTCTACCGGTGCTGCCCGGTAGGCTGACGCATGCTCCACCACATCGCTGCCCATCACCATATACACAGGAGCTCCGTGAAAAAGCTGTGACAAACGGCGCATATCCTGCGGATTGGCAATATTCACCGGTATTTCCTCCGGAAACAGATACACATCCTCAATATCTGCCACAGACATGGCAATGATCTTTCTGCGCACCTCAAAGGGCTGTGGATTTTTGGACCAGGAAAATTCATCCACAGCCAGCCATACACGAAAGCCTTTTTCACGAATATTTTTCACGATCTGCTTGTGCCCAAGGGAAAATGGATCAAAGGTTCCCGGGAAAAAGGCAATGGGGAGTGTTTTTTCCCGCAAGGGATGGCTGCCTGTGTCAATAATATAATCGTTCAAAAAACGATATATACGATTCAATGAAGCACCATTGAAATACACATACATCCCCAGCTTTTCCCAGTTTAACAAAGTCAGTATTTTCCGCGCAAAGGCAGAAAAATACTGCTGCTTTTCCTCCTGCAAAAGACTTTCAGATCCAAACAGTTCGTGACCGATGATATAAAAGGCTTCCTGGGCAATCTCATCCCGGTAATCTGCCATTCCCATGCACAGGATACCTTCCGCTGCTGCCATTTCCTGCTCCGTGAGTTTTTCGGGATAGTTTCCGAGGATTTTTCCCGCGGTTTCCAGGGCAGCGACAACGGTTCTGCTGTTTGTTTTACAGCACAGCCTTCGAAGCTGTTCAAGAATATATGCACGCTCCTGCTGCTCAAGAAGAAGAAACATCCTGCCCAGACAGGGCGGAATATATCGCGAAACCGCATATTCCTCGATTTCCAACGCACGGATCAATTCCAGAACGATCTCATGGCACTGCGTCCCGGAAAGAAGAGGTACGATATCCAACAGATTCTCCCCTGCCTGGAGACGGTTAACGATTTGCCCGGAAAACTGCAGCATGTGAAGCAGGTGGGAAGCATACTGATACAGCTGCTCCGGGCTGTCTCCTACCCCTTGCCGTTTTCTGAGAATGTCCAGGTTGATAAATTTGTAGATCCAGGGAACCTCTGACCGCTGATTTTCCATATAAAGGTTCGTCATATCATAATAGACCATACCATGTTCACTGGGCACATCAAAGAACTCCCGGATCCTCGCTGCCAGAAACTGGACACTGTACGGTTTTTTCTTTATCTCCGGAATCGTCTCCCCAAGCAGCACATCCAGATTCCTTTCCGGCTTCCAGCCCTGTCTCAGCCAGAGAAGCATAAACTTAAGTGCCGCGACCTGACTCTCCTCTCCTTCATCTCCCGACAGTAATTCAGCGGCAAAATCCGTGAGAATATATATCTGTTCTCTGCTGCACTGGGTGAACAAAATCTCAGCGCTGCAGTCCATCAGAAAGAACTGCGTAAGCGAATCGTACCTTCTGCTGCAGTGAGAAATAAACACGGAAATCACCTGTTTTCCCTTTTCTTCATCCAGCTGCTGCAGTAATGTCTGCAGTACGGTCTTCATGGCGAAGCCCGCAAAACGGCGTTCCTGCTGCGGTGCAGATACCTCCGGATATAAAAGCCGGCACAGAAAGTTATCGAAAACCTCTGTCAGACGGCTGCCAGCCTGGGGTTCTGTGTAACCCACGGGAATTTCCTTGGTAAAATGGATCTCATAGCCTGCGATCAGCACTGCCGCTGTTTTTGCTGCCTGCCGCCGGATATCTCCCTCCCGGTGTGAAAGCATATCAAACAGGAAATCCAGAATGATCTCTTTCTGATTCTGTGCCAGATAGGCAGAATATTCTTCGATCACCGTCAGGCAGGCCCGTGTATGGCGCCAGTCTCTCTCCGACCGGACGTTTTCCAGAAGGCTGATAAACTGCTCTTCCCGGGTAATCATATGCATGATGGCGAGATTTGACCGGATGGCAAGATTTTTAAAATGATCCACGATTTCCCCAGGTCGCATCACAGAAGCATACTTTTTTACTTCCAGTGTTCCCGTTAAAGAGACCAGATCCACCGCGCAGCCCATAGAAAGCATATAGTCTTCAAAATCTTTCAGTTTCGCGTATACCCGGGCATACCGTTTTTTCTTTGCCTCATCCACGTTATCCAGCTTGCTAAGGATCACATCGTAGGCTTCATCAAGGCTCCAGAAACGAATATGTTCTTTTCGGTTTTCGTCATATACACTTTTTACCCGGAAATCCGCGTAGATCAGAAGTAGGCTCTCGACCGACAGATTTTCCAGCTCCAGATCCCATACAGAATGATTGGAAGCAATATCTCCGATGGCATTCAGCTGATTGTTCCGGCAATACTGATACGTATAGTAGTAATGGAGATAGGGTACTCTTTTTCCCTCCTCCGGCCTGCAGCCGTACTTTCCCATATCATGCATCAGCGCGGCACCGGACATCAGTCCAAGATCCACTGGCACATTTTTCCCGGCCAGCTGTCTTGCCATATACATGGCCACATGGTGCACACCGGCAATATGTCCCAGGGTATCATAGGGCGTACAGACCCGGGAAAGCCGCATAAACGCATACACACCCTTCGGCCCGAACCACTCCTTCAGCCGCTCATATTCCTCTGCAATACCGCAGTACGACATCTCCTCCTCTGTCAACAGCGCAAAATCCCGGCATGGATTAAAGGGGAGTTCTTCCCTTTCCCGCGCAAACAGTTCTGTCAGAATGTCAGTAAAGTATTTTACCGCCCGGCCTGCTCCCGGAATCTTCTCCACGGTATAATTCTCCGGGAAATACTCCGCCTGGAGGGCATGAAACGTATAGTTCAGC
>CALZMS010000106.1 GCA_945788595.1 uncultured Lachnospiraceae bacterium | reverse complement strand
CGCTCTGCTTCAGAATCCAGATGCATGTTGCTGATAGAAACAGAACTAAGCGAACCGTAATTCAAAGCTTTTGTAATGGCAAGACCCGGATCATTGGTATGCATATGAATGCGAAGCTTTCCGGAATCTGTCTGGTAGGTAATAGCATCACCCAGAGAAGCCATATACTCCTTAACTTCCTTAACAGATTCAGGTGCCAGCGGACCTGCCGGACGAATCTTAAATGCCACACAGTAGCTGTATTTTAATACTTCCGGCTGTCCATCTTCGCCACCGGCAGTAACTTCCTGACCGATAAATGCAAGATATGCGCCTTCCATGATACACATCAGACCCTGTCCGCCGGAATCCACCACACCGGCTTCCTTCAGGACCGGAAGCATATCTGGGGTTTTTTCCAGAGTAGCATATCCCTCGTCCACCACCTGTTTCAGGAAATCTTCCATAGCAAGCTCTTCTGTTTCAGCTAAAATAGAGAGCTCACGGGCCTTTTCTGACATTCCTCTGGCAACCGTAAGAATCGTACCTTCCTTTGGCTTCATGACAGCTTTGTATGCTGTTTCACAGGCTTTCTCAATGCCTGCAGCCAGTTCCTGGATACCCAGTTCTTCTTTTTCCTTAACAGCCTTGGTAAAACCACGGAACAGCTGGGACAGGATAACACCGGAGTTACCGCGCGCACCGCGCAGGGAACCGGATGACATAGCCTTGCATACGGTCGGCATCGTAATCTCAGACAATTTCTCAATCTCACCTACTGCTGAGAGAATCGTCATTGTCATATTGGTACCCGTATCACCATCCGGTACGGGGAAAACATTCAGCTCGTTGATCCAATCCTTTTTATTTTCCAGATTTCTGGCGCCGGAAAGGAACATCCGAGCCAGCATCTGCGCATCTATTGTATTTGCAGACATAAAGCGTCCTCCTTAAATATCAATCTATCACACGGATGCCTTCCACAAGGACATCAATATGTTCTACTTCCATACCGGTGAATTCTTCTACTTTGTGTTTAACGCTGTCCATCAGGTTATCAGCTACGGCACTGATGCTGACGCCATAGGCAACGATTACGTGGAACGCCAGAGAGATCTTATTATCCGTCACCGTAGCGTTGACACCGCGGCGCAGGCTCTCTTTTTTCAGAAGTTTAAAAACGCCGTCCTTAACACTAACGGCAGCCATACCTACGATACCGAAAACTTCCATAGCCACACTGCCGGCATACGCAGCAATAACATCGGAATCAATGGTAATCTGGCCCAAATCTGTACTCATATGACCTTTCATATCGTTTCCTCCATAGGTTGTTATTCATTTGGTTGCAAAAATAACTGTGGTTATTATACCCTGTTTCCCGCAAAAAGGAAATAATAATTTGCGAAAAACTGAAAATTTCTCTTGCAAAATGAATTTTCATCTGATAGAATAACTTATGTTGCAGGTCTGTGTTACAGACTAGTATACGTCGAGGAGGTGTTTACCATGGCAAAATGTGCAATTTGTGAAAAGGGCGCTCATTTCGGATGCAATGTGAGCCATTCTCATAGAAGATCCAACAAAATGTGGAAATCCAACATCAAAACCGTTAAAGCAAACGTTGACGGTACAGTTAAGAGAATTCATGTCTGCACTTCTTGTTTAAGATCCGGTGCAGTAGAAAGAGCTTAATCAGAAAAGTTTGAAAGCAGCATGCAGATGCTGCTTTTTTTCTGCGAATAGGGCAGGCCAGCCGATGCTTATCGGCCAGCCTGCCCTATTGTACTCTGGGATGTCAGTACTCCCCGATCCATCATATACACATGATCGCAAAGTACCTCTATATCTTCGCGGTTATGACTGACGATCAGAAAGGTTTTTCCATGACTCTTCAGTTCAAGAAAAAGCTTTCGCATCTCTTCTACTCCCTGATTGTCAAGACCGTTCATAGGCTCATCCAGTATGATCAGTGAAGGATCCTCCATAATTGCCTGCGCAATTCCCAGACGCGCTGACACAATGACAGCGGTGACCACCGATATACACTGCGGGGCATTGCATTAAATATTGTCACATCCATAAACAGATAAAAGAAAGCAAGGATCATCCCCACTTTGTGCTTTATATAGGCATTGCCGATATAAACGATCATTCCCAGCCAGAGAATACACAAAGCTTCCAGCAGCAGACCGTATATGGTCGCCTGTAACGGAGTATACTGAAATATCGTATAATTAAATGCCATTGGAATTCCATATTCTATACCGGCCGTTGTCTGCATCAAAGTGCCCAGAATCTTGCCCCATTCCATAGAAAACTGTACGACATCCGCCAGTGACAGAAGGGCCATTCCCCATATACTTATCACAAAAACAACAGCAACCAGTGCCATATATAAAAATGATCCCAGCTTCCATGCGGCCGTTCCTGCCCGATACATCAGATACAGCTGATTCTCATTCTGAAACGGAGCGTCTATGATCAGGAGTATGGCGGCAGCCATCAAAATAATCTGCAGCATATAATCGCTGGTCATAAAAGGAAACACCCACGGTGTCACTGCGATCTTCTGCGCAATACAGAACTCAGCCACAGGTCGAATATGGAAACTGATAAAAATCAACAGCAGTACATAGATCACTCCCGTATTAACCGTCAGAAAATGATTCTGAAAAAGATACCCGCAGACCTGCATACTTTTCGACAGCAAAGACACTTTTTTATTTTCCATAAACAAGATCCTCTCCCGTATTGGCATTGATACGGATAGCATTTCCCAAATAAGACGACGAACCTTCTGTCTGATAATGGATCACCCAGTAAGGGCGCAGCACATCCGGTGTAAAATAATCACTGGACGTGATGGCTACATATTCCAGGTATATCCGGTCTATCGTAACCTTTTGTGTCAGAATCTGGTTTTTAAGCGAAGGCAGCGCCCGGTCCAGAGCTTCCCTTGCAGATATGAGCTGTATATCTTGCTGACTCTGAATTACCATAGGATAGTCCATATCAAAATACCGGATACCATCTTTGGATACCACGGCTTTAACCAGACAGGATTTTGCCACGTCTTCCATCATATTACTTTCTACCTGCGCTTCCACCGTATCCTTGTAAACCGGCAGCCCATTCTGGCGATAACCGGCATACACCAGATAAGCATCCCCCATAACCGTAAAATCTACCGGGGATTCAGCCGTAAATTCCCCTTCCTCGTGCAGCTGTATGTAAAAAGACTGGATCGTATCTGCAGAAACAGCATTGATACGTATGATTTCCGTATCCATATCTGTAAATCGCTGCATCATACGGAGCACCTCTGCTTTACATTCTTCTAAAGATGCAAAAACCAGATCTTTTTCCTGCCTTTCTGCTCTGTGTTCCTCATCCCAGATCTGCAGCACACTGAGCAGAGCATCATCCATCTCTGTATTTTGCTGAAAATTCAAAGAATTCTCCACAAAACAAAGTCTGGAATTTCCCACACCATTCAGCCAGAAATCTGTCCCGGCGTAATTCGTCTCCAGAACATCGTGGCCGGTCAGTTCTTTCATCAGAGAATTGGCCTTCTCTTCCGTAAAATCAATCGCTCCCACCGTATAGCTGACGCCGGACTTTGCCTGTGTTTCTACATCCGCATCCACGATCAGATTAGCTTCTATTTTTTCTGAAATATGGGATGGATCCCCGGTCTGTATGTCATCATTTTCAGATGGGAGTTCTTCTGCCATAATGATTGAACTGGTACTCGGTACAGCGTTTTCGCCCAGATTATTTTGCTGAAAACGAATACGGGAAAGGATCAAAAAGATCACCATCGCCAGACATAAGCAAAACAGAACTATTGTTTTTTTACTTCTCACTTTTTTCACCCCGTATATAGATTTTGTCTAACTTTCCTGTAAAAAATCACCCATGACAGGCCAAGCATAAGCAGCGTAAACTGAATACAGATGATAACCATAACCGTATCAGATCCCAAACCGGCTGAACAGGAAAACCAGTAGGATGGTCTATAGGCAACATTGATATCCAGGACATTGTATATAATATTCCAGACGAACAATATTACAGTCACTGATGCCAGTATCACATAGGCATTTTGTACATAGCTGGATATACACAATGCAAAAAGGCACCAGATACCGCACCAGACTCCATATAATAGGTAACGAATCCATAAATACTGCATATACTGCCCGGAAATAAGGAGTCGGTCAAACGGCATGCCCAGCCATTCAGCAATCACTTCCCTGTCGAATAGCGGCCGGTAACAGCATATAAAAGCGGAAAATAATCCTAAGGAGCAGGCACAGGAAAGGAAACCGGACAGGAATGTGCTGATCATCTTTCCCACACAATATACTTTTATACCGGTTTTGCTGATCACACTTCTGGTAATCCCGGCACGGACATCGCGATAGTAGCATAAGCCGTACGGTAATGCTGCCATCAGCGGGATAACAAACATTCCATAAAATCCGTGATTCAGAGAAAATTTGAGATAATACAAAACATCTATACCTGCAATATCATTACGCAAAAGCAATGTCATAGCATGGGCATTATCCAAAACCAGGCATCCAAGGATCCCTATAATGGACAGCAGAAACATTCGGTTACAGCTTTCCCGGATTTCCTGTGTAAGATAATGTGTTATGATTTTGCCGGTTTGTATGAATCTTTCTCCCCTTCCTATGTCTATGTAAATCATGTAATTATTGTATGGTTTTCCCTTTGTTATACTGTCGAATGGTTCATTCAAATTTAACAGTTTCACTGAAAGCGGCTCTTTCGTCATATAATTCTCGATAGCTTTTTTCTTTCGTTGGTTGATAACCTTTGATTTCATCCATATATTCACAATAGTCAAAGGCATAGATCGTAATTTCCGATACATTATGGTAAGATACAGGCAAATTATCTGTGCTGCCCAAACCGCTTATCATTGGATTTCCGTCTGCATCCAGAGCCATAATAAAATAGTCAGCTTCCATCACTTTTTCAGCATCATATTCCAGGTTGATCTC
>CALZMS010000105.1 GCA_945788595.1 uncultured Lachnospiraceae bacterium | reverse complement strand
GTACCGTAATTGCAGTTATTTGCCTGGGTACTGATATGAATATCAATTTCAGGACACACATCCTTTGCGATCATAAACAATCCCGGATCGGCAATGATCAACGCATCCGGCTTCATATCAGCCAATTCTTTAAAATACGCCGCTGCGTCTGCCAGATCCATATTGTGGGCCAGAATATTTGCCGTTACATAAACTTTAACTCCCCGTTCATGGGCATAACAAATGAAATTTTTTGCTTTTGCCCTAAGGCCAAAGGCTTCTCCGCCGATATATACTGCATCCGCTCCAAAGGTGACCGCAACCTTAAGTACCTCCAGGCTTCCTGCCGGAACCAGAAGTTCAGGCTTTCTCATGCTTTATTCCTCCGCATCCTTATACACGCTGACCGTAATACCATCCCCCACCGGAAGAATAGACGTTACCAGATCCGGATGATGCGTCAGCGTATATAAATATTCTCTCATTCGTTTATAAATGGTTCTATTGCGGCGTTCCACCGCAAAATGAGATTCAATAATATCCCCGTCCTGCAGCACATTATCCGTGATCAGTACACTTCCCGGATGCATCAGGCGCAGCACTTCAGGAAGGAAATAGATATACTGCCCTTTAGCCGCATCCATAAAGATCAGATCATAGCTGTCTTTCAGTGTAGGAAGTATATCTGCAGCGTCGCCTTCAAGCAGAGTAATCCGGTCAGCATAACCGGATTTCTCAAAATTTTCCCTGGCCACAGGGATTCTCTTTTTGTAATTTTCTATAGTCGTGATCCGGCTGGTCTTGGGCAGATACTCGCACATCAGTATGGAAGAAAAACCGATGGCAGTTCCCACCTCCAGCACTTTTTCAGGTTTTTGCAGGGTCAGAAACATCCGCAGAAAACTCTGCATCTGCCGACGAATGATCGGCACATATGCCACCTTTGCCTCCTGCTCCAGCTGTTCCAAAAAGGGACTGTGTCCCGGATCCAGTGAATTCATATATGTGCCAAAACGCTCATCTACGATCATGGCCTTGTGTTCCTCTTATTTTTCCTGGGTCTTATCGCTGCCCGGCTGACCTTCCGTATTGGTTCCGGAAAGTATGGCCAGCATCTCCTCCACATTCTGCTCTGTACTAAGAATATAAGTTCCCGGCTGCAGCGAATCCTTGTAACGGGACATTTTTTCCTGAATCTCAAATACCAGCTCGTCTTTGATCAGCTTCTGTTTTTTCAGAGTTTTGGCTACATCCTTTACGGTATCCCCGTTATCTACCGTAACATAGACTTCATGCCCCGTCCCCTCTGCTGCCATAGCTTCTTCCGAAAAGACAGCATAGCCAAAGTCATAGGCCCGGGAAGCTCCTCGTATAATGACCAGAACCGCCACTCCATACAACAGTATACGGATCACGGTCCGCAGCATATACGTTCCTGTCCGGAGCACTGTATTTGGTTTTTTCGCCGTCATAAGTCACCTCATCCGCATTTTTCTACCACTCTGTCTCCATAATGATAGGTAGAATCATGGGTCTTCTCTTGGTACGTTTCCAAACGTAACAGCTTAAAGCATCTTTGATCACCATCTTCATTTTCATCCAGTCAGTGATTCCTTTGTCCAGACAGCCATACAGCGCATCCGAAACCACATCCCTGGCACCATCGATCAGATCCTCAGATTCTTTTACATAAACAAAACCGCGGGATACGATTTCCGGACCGGCAACAACCTGTCTTGCCCCTTTATCCAGCGTCATAACAACAATGATAATACCATCCTCTGCCAGATGCTGTCTGTCATGCAGTACCACATTACCGACATCTCCAACACCAAGACCATCTACAAGAATAGAACCTGTAGGTACAGAACCTACTACATAACCATGATCCTGGGCCAGTTCCAGAACATCACCTGTCTTCAGAATAAAAATATGATCTCTTTCAATACCGAGACTGTCTGCCAGCATGGCCTGCGCCTTCAAATGGCGGAACTCACCATGCACCGGAATGGCATATTTCGGTTTCACCAGAGAATAAATCAGCTTGATCTCCTCCTGGCAGGCATGACCGGATACATGAGCATCCTGGAATATAACGTTAGCTCCCATGGCAGAAAGTTCATTGATCACCTTGGATACTGCCTTTTCGTTACCCGGAATCGGATTAGAAGAAAAGATGATCGTATCTCCCGGCATGATAGTAACCTTCTTATGAATATTGGCTGCCATTCTTGACAGAGCCGCCATAGACTCTCCCTGGCTTCCAGTCGTGATCAGTACCATCTGTTCGTTTGTATAATTTTTCATCTGATCAATATCGATCAGCGTATTTTCCGGAATACTCAGATAGCCAAGCTCTGCTGCTGTGGAAATAATGTTGACCATACTGCGGCCTTCCACCACGACCTTCCGGCCATATTTATAAGCAGAGTTGATGATCTGCTGTACACGGTCCACATTGGAAGCAAACGTAGCAATGATGATACGGCTGTCCTTATGCTCTGCAAACAAGTTATCAAAAGTGCGTCCTACCGTTCGCTCTGACATGGTAAATCCGGGTCGTTCCGCATTGGTACTGTCACACAAAAGTGCCAGTACTCCTTTCTTACCGATCTCTGCAAAGCGCTGCAGATCAATAGCATCTCCAAATACCGGTGTATAATCCACCTTAAAGTCTCCCGTATGCACAATGATACCTGCCGGGGAATAAATAGCCAGTGCAGAAGCATCGGCTATACTGTGATTTGTTTTGATAAATTCCACACGAAAATCGCCAAGATTAATCGACTGCCCGTGTTTTACCACTTTCCGTTTCGTTGTCTTGAGCATATTATGCTCTTTCAGCTTGTTCTCGATCAGAGCAATCGTCAGTTTTGTGGAATATACCGGGACATTGACATCTTTCAGAATATACGACAGCGCACCGATATGATCCTCATGACCGTGAGTGATAACGATTCCCTTTACCTTGTCCAGATTGTTTTTCAGATACGTTACATCCGGAATGACCAGGTCGATACCTAGCATATCATCCTCCGGGAACGAAAGTCCGCAGTCAATGACAACAATACTGTCCTCATACTCTATGGCGGTAATATTCATTCCGATCAGCTCCAGACCTCCGAGAGGAATGATCTTTACCCGCGCGTTTTCCATTTTTTTCAAATACGTCCTCCTTCTCTATGCCTGGAGGTCTACATCCTCTAACATCTGGTCAAACAGTCTGGCGACTGCTTCCCATTCCATATCATCTTCAACAAATTCATACTTTGCTTCCGGATCCGTATCCTGTGACACGTCCTTCAGAATATAGGCCTGGGCTTCATCTCCCTCAGAGTCAGAAACCAGCAGATAATCTGTACCGTTCACTCTGGTCTGCTCCTCAACATAAAAAGTAAGGCTCTCGTTTTCGTCTGTTATAAAAGTGATCTTTTCCATGTTTTCAGGCATCTTCTTTCTTATTAATTTCCATCGGGTGGCATGACAAATAATCCAGATAATTCTGGAGTATAAAGACAGCAGCAATCTCATCGACATATTCCTTGCGATGCTCCCTGCGGATCCCGGCTTCCATCATCGTGCGATCTGCTGCTACGGTTGTAAGTCTCTCATCCCACATCACAACGGGCAGACCGGTGCGTCTCTCCAGCATTTCCTTAAATGCCAGAGATTTTTCCGCACGGTCTCCGAGACTATTGTTCATATTTTTCGGTAGACCAAGCACGATACGGGCAGCACCGTACTCTTTTACCAGTTCTTCTATCCTGGCCAGCGTCTTTCTGAGTTTGTTTTCTTCTTTTCTACGGATGATCTCTACCCCCTGGGCTGTCCATCCAAAAGGATCACTCACTGCCACGCCTGTTGTCTTTGAGCCAAAATCAAGGCCAATAATCCGCTCCATCTTATCTTTCCCAGGATTTATTCTTAATGTATTCTTTGAGAAGCTCTTCGACCAGTTCGTCTCGCTCAACTTTCATGATCATGCTTCTGGCGCCTTTGTAACTGGTGATATAAGTAGGATCACCACTCATGACATATCCGACGATCTGGTTCACCGGATTGTATCCTTTCTCGCTCATAGCATTATACACCACATCCAGTACTTCCTTTACGCGGACTTCCGGATCTGATTTTACCTTAAAATATTGTGTACTATTCATATTTGTCATATCTTCACACCCTTACATAACCTGGTATACGGCAGAGTTCATATCTATTTGCATAATGACAAAACTCTACCTATTATCGTTACTATTCTAATATATTTTATGCCAAAGTGCAACGTACAATTTTACAGGCCTGTCCAAGGACTGTTACCCCCTGGTCCAGAGTGCCCCTTCTTTTGTATCCGTCTGGCATGCCGTGACTGTACAGAGATGATTTTCCAGCATCTGATCTGTATCCCATAAAACACGGATATATTCACGGCTGTAACCGCTCCACACTTTTTTCCCCTGGATTTCCAGTTGTTCCTCAAACAGTACCTGAAGCGGCTGTCCCACAAACTGTTCCAGATAAGCCATCTTATTCTTTTCGTGCAGCTTTAACAGCACATGGCTTCTCTCTGTTTTAATCTGTTCCGGGATCTGCTGCGGCATATCTGCTGCCTTTGTTCCCTGTCTGCGGGAATATTTAAAAATGTGCGTTTCATAAAAAGCAATATTTTCGAGGAATCTGCGGCACTCTTCAAAATCCTCATCCGTCTCTCCGGGAAATCCTACGATCACATCTGTAGTCAGTGCCGGATGACCAAATACGCTACGAAGAATATTACATTTTTCCGCATATTCGGCGGCCGTGTATCGCCGATTCATCCTTTTCAATGTAGCGTCACATCCACTCTGCAGAGACAAATGAAAATGCGGACAAAATGTCGGCAGTTTTTTCAGTGCCAGCGCAAACTCTTCCGTGATGATTCCCGGTTCCAGGGATCCAAGCCGGATGCGCTTCACTCCCGGGATGGCATCGATCTTCCGGATCAGTTCCAGAAGCTTTGGTCTCTTATCCTCCGAAAAATCCACACCGTAGGAGCTCAGATGA
>CALZMS010000104.1 GCA_945788595.1 uncultured Lachnospiraceae bacterium | reverse complement strand
GGGAGATCGACAGGGCCTTCGCACCGCAGATTTCCGAAGAAGAGCGCAGTAAGCGGATCAAGGGCTGGAATAAAGCTGTGAAATGTGCCTACGGTTGGGCAAAGGATGAAGAATAGACCGAGAAAAAATAACGTAGATCACAGAGTGGCAGGATTATCCCCGTGGTGTGATGACTTGAATGTCAGTAAAGTGAATCAGGGAAAGGAAATAGAGTTATGGAAGAAAAATTAAATCATTTTGATGAAAACGGCAATGCGGTGATGGTGGATGTGTCCGGAAAAGAACCCACGGTTCGGGTAGCCGTGGCCCGCGGAACCATCCATGTCAATGAAAAGATCATGGAAGCTCTGGTTTCCGGTAATGTAAAAAAAGGAGATGTGTTAGGTGTGGCCAGAGTGGCCGGGATCATGGGAGCCAAGCAGACTTCCGGATTGATCCCCATGTGCCATACCCTGCTGATCCAGAAGGCCAGTGTGGATTTTGAAATCGATCAGGAAAAAGGAGAGGTCACGGCCATTTGCACTGTTAAGACAAAAGGCGAGACCGGTGTGGAGATGGAAGCACTGACCGGAGTCAGTGTGACACTTTTAACCATCTATGATATGTGCAAAGCTATCGATAAAGGTATGGTGATCGAGAATATCCATCTGGTCAGCAAATCCGGGGGAAAGAGCGGAGATTTTGTGTTTGGTCAGGCATAATGAAAATGTACTTATATCCCCCATTTGAAATGGGGATGCTAATTTTTTTCGGGAAAAACAGGAAATTTTGAAAAATATCCCGGAAATTTGTAAAAATATAGGATATTTTATATGCTTTTATACGTCAAAGTAGTATAGTACAACCATCAGGAAACGAAAGAGTCCTGAGGACAACAGCAGAATAGCGAAACAGGTTTTTTTCTTCCTTTCCCTTTCAAATTCTTTTTTCCTGTTTCGTTGTCTATATAAATTAAGGCGCACGACATGCTTCACTCCATGTTGTGCGTTTTTTTTGTGTGTGCCGCAAGCGGGCGGCAACATCGTGTGTATCTGCAGCATATAGGTATAAACCCTGTGCTCCTCCTGCGCTCGCTCCGAGCCTGTAGTCTCGGAGTCGTGCTCGGTAAAGTCGCGTAGTGTTTATACCTATATGCTGCAGATACACACGATGTTGTCACCCGCTTGCAGATTTACGTTGGTGTGCAAGTATTTCATAAAAAAGGAAAAACTGTAATTGTTCTTTGGCTATGCTTATACTAAAATAGTAGGAAGTTAAGTGAAAAGGAAGGTGTTTTTTATGATATATGATGCGGCAATCATTGGTACAGGCCCGGCGGGAATGTCCGCGGCCTTGAATTTAAAATTGCATAATAAAGAAATCCTCTGGTTTGGCTCTGCGGATTTAAGTATGAAGGTGCAGAAATCAGAAAAAATAGCCAATTACCCAGGATGTGCCAAGATCAGCGGTCCGGAGCTGAATGGGCGGTTTAAAGAGCAGATCTGGGAAGCGGGACTGGAGATCACGGACAAGATGGTGACCAGTATTTCTGCCATCGGTGATCGTTTTATGCTTCTTGGGGATAATGAGGTCTATGAGGCACGGACGATCCTTCTGGCCACGGGTACGGTCAGTGCCAAGGCATTGCCGGGAGAGGAAGAGCTTCTGGGCAGAGGTGTGAGTTACTGTGCTACCTGTGACGGTTTTCTTTACAAAGGAAAGACTATTGCTGTGCTGTGCGGCGCGAAACGATACGAGCATGAGGTGGCTTATCTGGCGGAACTGGCGGACAAGGTATATTTGTGGGCTAATTATAAAGACTGCGAGATCGATCTTCCAAATGTGCAGCGTCTGGACTCTCCTATAAAAGCTGTGCTGGGGGAGAAGCGCGTGACCGGTATCGGACTTCGGGACGAGACAGAGATAGATGTGGATGGCTTGTTTATTCTGAGGACTTCTGTGGCACCGGCCACATTGATTAAAGGTATTGAGATGAATGGTCCTCACATTGTGGTCAACCGAAATATGGAGACGTCAAAACCGGGTATTTTTGCGGCGGGAGACTGCACCGGCCGGCCTTATCAGGTGGCAAAAGCCATCGGAGAGGGAAATGTGGCGGCTCATGCCATGCTGGAATATCTGGCGGAGAAATGACATGGAACGTTTGATTTTTCACATTGATGTAAACAGTGCGTTTCTATCCTGGGAAGCGGCAAAGCGTGTGCGGGAGGGATTGCCAGATCTTCGAGAGATTCCCTCTTGTATTGGCGGAGATCCAAAGTCCCGTAGAGGAATTGTGACTGCAAAATCAATTCCGGCAAAAAAATACGGAGTAACCACGGGAGAGCCGGTTGCTATGGCTATCCGGAAATGTCCGGAGCTGGTGTGTGTTCCCAGTGATTTTACCTTATATGAGAAATGTTCTCGTGCGTTTAAAAAGATCTGCGCCTCTTATGCACCGGTAATGGAATCCTTTTCTATTGATGAAGTTTTTCTGGATATGACCGGTACGCAGCTGATCTATCCGGATCCTGTGGCTGTTGCCTATGAGATAAAGGACAAGATCAGAGATGAGCTGGGATTTACTGTCAACGTGGGCATCAGCGTAAATAAATTACTGGCAAAGATGGCCTCCGATTTCGAAAAACCGGATAGGGTACATACACTTTTTCCATCGGAGGTCCCGGAGAAAATGTGGCCCCTTCCGGTGCGGGATCTTCTGTTTCTGGGAAAGGCATCAGAGCAGAAGCTTTTGCAGGCAGGGATAAAGACGATAGGCGAAATGGCCCGCTGCCGTGAGGAAGAGATACAGCGTCTTCTGGGTAAAAAGGCAGGGCATCAGCTGTATGCCTATGCGAATGGTATTGACGATTCTCCGGTCCGGGGGGAAAGGGAAGAGGCCAAAGGATACAGTGCGGAGACTACTGTGGAAGACGATATCGTAACGTATGAGCAGGCTTTTTCTATCCTGCTGGCACAGTGCGATGTGGTAGCCGCCAGAATGCGCAGAGATGGGAAAAAGTGCAGTTGTGTGGCGGTGACCTGGCGTACCCTGGATTTTAAGACCAGATCTCATCAGAGAAAGCTTGACAATCCTACGGATATCACGGAAGAGATTTTTTCACAGGTAAAGACGCTTTTGTACGAATGCTGGAAGGGACAGCCTCTGCGGCTGATCGGTGTAGCGCTGACGGATCTGTCAGATGAGGAATATCGGCAGATGTCGCTGTTTGAGAATACCCAGAGCCGGGAAAAACAGAAAAAAGTGGATGAGGCCGTGGACGATATCCGCAGACGCTTTGGCAACAGTATGATCACCCGGGCCAGCACGCTGAATTCCGCTGGCAAAGTGGGGCGGAAAGCGAAGGCGCAGATGGACAATGAGAATATGAAAGCCTGAGCTGGGCTGTCAGGAATGGAAAATTAAAGTTCAGACCAATAATCGAAATTAAAGAGTTGGTCTGAATAGAAGAACATATAAAGCAGACGTCGTGAACAGAATCGAAATATTAGTATGAAAGACAGACATTAAGGGATGGTATAGTCTATGTGTACATATGAAATAGAGATAAAACTGCCTATATTGGACAGAAATACTGTGAAGAATAAGCTGATTCAGCTTGGATTTGTCGCAGCAGAGCATATCCGTGAATGTGATATGTATTACAATAGTGCATATCACGATGTAAAAGAACGGGGAGAAGCTCTTCGTATAAGAAAAAGTACGGATCTTCGGACAGGAAAAACAACGGCACAGATCAATTTTAAGGGAAAAAAGATAGATCAGGTTTCCATGTCCCGGCAGGAATATGAGACTGTAGTAGAAGATGGAGAAAGCATGGAGCAGATTCTGAAAGCATTGGGATTCTCTCCAGTGGCCGGTGTGCAGAAAACAAGGACTTATCTTAAACGGGAAGAAATGACAGCATGTCTTGATCAGGTAGATGGTCTGGGGGATTTTCTGGAACTGGAAGTGATTGATAAAGAGGAAAAATTTCGAGAGATCCATTTGAAAAATATGAGCCATTTGCTGGCACAGTTGGGATTATCCATGGAAGATACGGTAACAACATCATATCTGGGGATGCTGATGGGAGAGAGGCGGTATTAAAATTGCACAGAGTAAAGATAGAAAAAGTGGAAATAGAAGACGCAAAAGAGCTGCTGCAGATCTATGCGCCCTATGTGGAAGATACAGCCATATCCTTTGAATATGAAGTTCCTTCTGAAAAAGAATTTGCAGACAGAATCCGAAATATTTCTTCAAAGTATCCTTATATAAAAGCTGTCGAAGATGGTCGGATACTTGGCTATGCGTACGCAAATAGTTTTAAAGAAAGAAAAGCCTATGACTGGTCGGTGGAAACAACGGTCTATGTTAGACAGAACAGCAGGAGACAGGGAGTGGGGAAGGCACTGTATGAGCAGTTGGAAAAATCTCTGAAAGCCATGGGCATATTGAATATGAACGCCTGCATTGCCAGTCTGGCAAAAGAAGATGGACATCTGACGGATGACAGCTATCATTTTCACAGCAAAATGGGGTTTAAACTGGTGGGACGGTTTCACAACAGCGGGTATAAGTTTCATACGTGGTACGATATGATCTGGATGGAGAAGATGATCGGGGCGCACGAGGAAACTATGAAAAATGTGAGCTTCGGAGAGTGGAGTATTTGAAAATATGAACGTTAAAACAAAACAGCAGATCATGAAAAACAGAGAACTGTTGAAAGGGTACAATGATTCCGATATAGGCGCGGAGAAGACAGATCAGCAGCAGAAGCTTCCCGGGTCGGTTCCGGTAAAAGCCTTATCATGCAGAAATACGAATAAGTCTTCTGGATGAACTGCTGGGCTTTATGCTGGGACCGTCAGTGGAGCCGGAGTATGAGTGCTCGGTCTACGTAGCCGCTGTAGGAAAAATACAATAGAGGAAAGAAATAAAAAGTGCAGACACAAAAAATATGTGTAGCTGCACTTTTTTCGTTGAGTTGCATTATGCTTTGCGGCGGGGCAGCAGCAATCCGCTGGGGATGGCAGGCAGTGGGGCCACTGTCACCAGTCCAAA
>CALZMS010000103.1 GCA_945788595.1 uncultured Lachnospiraceae bacterium | reverse complement strand
CCGGTGCTGCGCTGCTACTGCCGCCACAGCCAGCCATCATAGTAGCTAACATAGCTGCGCTTAAGACTGTTGCTAAAACTTTCTTTTTCATGTTTTTTCCTCCCTAAATCTTATAGTAAGTTTTAGTGAATCCGAAACAAAATCTCGTTGCTGCTCCGGAATTCCTAATTCCATAATACTCATAGTCAGGGACAAAGTCTAACTGAAATTGAAAATAAATTTAAACGTTTAAATTTATTTTTTTTAATTCATTGCCCGTCGTTAAACTCTACACGAGAACCGGTTCTCCCACAACTATCCGCACTGCTTTCTCCGGCATTTCCATAATTTCAGAAATAACTTCCACTGTGTAACCCTTTTTGTACATCCTGCAAATCATGCGTTCTCGTTCTGTAAGTATTCCCTTTTCTATTCCCCGACTTTCAATTCTGTCTAACACTTCACACATGTTATGTACTCCTTCCATCTGCTTATAATATACCTCTTCAAATCTCGTATCCCCCGTTAATACACTCAGAAGCTGCAGGGTCTCCTGCACATGTCTGATTTTTCTTGGGCTTGGCCGATAATCTTTGTTTTTTCTCATCTGTATAAAATAATCCGCTACTACCCAGAAATCACTTTCAAAAAGATCAAGCTGTTCATCAGAAAGATACGCTATTTCAAACAAATTGAGCTTATAGTTATTGAAATAAGGCAATAATTCTTCCGGCACTGCTACTCTGTCCGCCAAAGACAGGGTTTTCAAGTTCTTCCGCCTTGAGGATATGATTTCCCTGAAACAGCAAAACATTGATAATGTCCGCAAATACATCGCTGTAGGATTCTAGTGTTTTCTCCGCAATATCCTTTTCTGCCATTGTGGTCTGAAGATTCTCCTTTCTTTTCTTCCTCCGAAAGCACTATCTCTTCAAGCATTTATATACTATTACGAATATTCTATGACTGCAACCTGCATTAACACGTTCCTCATTACCAAGTTACAGCGGCGATCCGGCAGTCTCCTGCCCTGTGTATAAATACCGCGCGACTTTACCGAGCACGACTTCGAGACTACAGGCTCGGAGCGAGCGCAGGAGGAGCACGGGAGTTATACACAGGGCAGGAGACTGCCGGATCGCCGCCGTAACTGTCCGTTCCTCACAAAAAAAAGGCCCTGCAAACGCATGCCAAACACGCATTTGCAGAACCAGAAAGGGGAGGATAAGTATTTTGTCTTTTGCACACTCTCAGTATGCCCTTATCCGCCTCAGTTATTCTTTTTTCCAATAGATTTTTTCGCCATTTTCACCGTATGTCTCAGATGCAGGATATCTCCGATAATATAAGCTGCCACATAGGCTGCCACAATACCGATTTCCACCTTTGGAAGGATCTTATCCATCTGTTCTCTCTTTACAGCCATATCCGACTCCTTTCTATTTTAGCAGCAACGGCCACAGCCACAACAGCAGTTGCAACACAGATTGATCATCAGACATTCCATACAGCAGTTGCCGAAATTCATCATAGTGTTCGGATAACCGTAGCTCTCCCCGGTATTCTGATACCACTGGGCACCACCGTTTTGCAGCTGGGAAAGAAACTGCCGGTATACCATATTATTTGGATCCATATTCACCGCCAGCTGGGCATCCTCCATAGCATTGACCTGATTGCCGATACCATAGTTAGCCCGGGCTCTTAAATAATACCACTGTGCATTTCTCTCAGAAATATTATGCAGAACATTCATGGCTTCCTGATACATACCGTTATTGATATAATTGGCCGCAGCCCGCAGCTCAATGGGACCATTGTCATATTCCGCAGACTGTCTCTGCTGTTCATAACCGCCAAATCCACCGTAACCGTAGGTACTCTGACCGCCATAGCCGCCCTGACTGTAGCTTCCCTGACCATAGTTTCCGGAAGCTTTATTTTCCCGTTCCTTGACGATCTGATTATAGGCCTCCTGGATCTGCTTAAACTTTTCCTCAGCCTGTTCCTTATTCGGGTTATTGATATTGGCGTCCGGATGATACATCCGGCTCAGTTTTCTGTATGCTTTTTTTATCTCATCCATCTCGGCTGTCGGTGAGACGCCGAGTACACTATAGGGATCTGTCACTTTATTTTTTCCTTTTTACGTTTCAATGAAATCTGATATTTTGACCAAATACCACAATACAGGATATTTCTTAAAATGTCCACATTTTCTTCAATGGGAAGCTTTTCAAATTCTCGGGCCGCATCCGATACGATCAACAGAAGAAGCTGATATACTCTGTCATCAAAGTTTTCTTCTGCTGCCCAGTCCACGAAGGGATTATAATTTCCCTTTTGTCTGTCCTTGTCCACGTCCTCCCAGGCATCCATAAGATAAATGAACTTTCCCAGCTGAAAGCCCAGCCTGCTCAGAGTATCCCGGAAAGCATCTTCCCGAGGGGCAAATATATCTGCCATCAGCCGGCCTGTCAGTCCGGAAGCCAGATCAATGTCCCGGCTTTCACTCTTTTCACAATCTTTCAGTGCTTTTAAGTAATCCTCAATGGCTTGTTTCTGCCGGGGATATCTTTCTGCCGTTTTCTCAAAGGTTTTTCTGAGTGCCCGGCAAAAGATATACGCTCCCGGTTTTCTTTCATCCTCCCAGTCATCGAGAATATCATAATATGCCAGAAGTACATTCATATCCGCCGCATAAGCAGTCATTTCTCCGGTGACCACCGGATGTTTCTTAAAGGGATGGGGCAGACACCGCTTCTGTCCCTGCTTTGTGGCTTCCTCGTATACGCCCTGCAGCAGTATGGCAAGAAAAGTCATATCATAGGTCAGGGTAAACCGAGAAAGCTGCCCGTGCCGTTTTTTCAGCTCTTCACAGATGCCGCAGTACCAGGCCTTATACGTTCTTTCGTCTTTGATCTTTAATTCATCACGACATACCGTCAGATATCCGAACATACTTTGTCAACTCTTTTTAATAAATTCTTCGCCGCATTTCGGGCAGCGGATAGATATACGTCCTCTTCCCCTTGGCACGCGCACCTTCTGGCGGCAGCGGGGACAGCGATAGATCCGGTGTGTTTTCGAATCTTCTCTTTTTCTTCTCATATCCTCCATAAAAGCGCCGCGATTGTAGCGGATCTGCAGATAACGATCATTTTCCCGTCTGCGCTTTGTAAAGTCCCGGGAAAGGATACGGTAATAATCATAGATCAGCAGCGCCAGCGCGATCCAGTAAAAAATGCCAACCTTGCGAAACAGCATGGACAGTACAAGGAATACGATGGTGGCTATATTCAGGAAACGGCCAAATTCGTCTATTCCCCGCTCGCCATATCTTCCCTGCATAAAACCCATATACCAGTTTCTAAGCTTGTTCATCATAATGTGATCTGCCTCCTTAGCACCGTTAAAGGTTTCCTCTGTCTTTTTTGTACCTTCGTCACGGTGTGTCTAATTTTACAATTTACAGCCATAGTAAACGTTTTATCCTCAAATTACAATTGCATCACCATGAACTTTTTCTAAAAACTTCATAAACGATGCTCTGTTTCACATTGTTTTTTTACCGGATTTCCCTTATAATAATTTCCCGAACCATACATCTGTATTCGGGAGGTAGTTATTATGAAAAAAGCCAAACGTATTCTGGCCCTGTCCGGTGTCGTACTGCTGGTCGCCATGTATGTGGCCACCCTTGTCTTCGCGCTGATGGACAGTCCCAATTCCTTTATGCTGTTTAAAGCATCCATTTACTGCACCATCGTAATCCCGGTCATCGTCTACAGCGGTACGCTGATCTTCAACAACGCAGCCCGTAAAAAGGAATGGAAGATCGATTCCGAAGAAAAAGACGCGCAGGATGACAACACTAAAAATGAAGACATCTAAAACGAATCCTTACACATAGACCATGCGTATTCTGAGCAAAAATTCTCTTACGTTTCCAGCAGCTGCAGAAATTCTGCGGCTGTTTTTT
Organism: uncultured Lachnospiraceae bacterium; assembly: GCA_945788595.1. Lineage (GTDB taxonomy): Bacteria > Bacillota > Clostridia > Lachnospirales > Lachnospiraceae > UBA11957. Next base: position 1,135 of record CALZMS010000103.1, on the reverse strand, counting down.
TCAAAAATTCATCCAGATCTTCCGGAGAAAATACCTTCAGACTATGATTTTCATTTCCGGATGCACAGCAAAGCTCCAGAAGCTCCTGTCGGACTGTATACAAATCCTCTTCCTCGACCTCCGCTATCCCATCGGCACAACCGGGAATCACTTTTGGAACACTGATATCGTATTTTTCTATAAAGCGGGCATTCATCCGGCTGTAATCACCGTAATACCACTCTTTACTGTAAAATTCCTTCACGGGAACGGTAATTCCTTTGTTTTTCAGATACACCTTACGTATCTTCTCACCCAGTACCTGCTCATTTCCCATCTCATCCAGAAACCGGAAATTTTCCGGCCAGAATCCGGTCACAAAAGCCCGGTCCAGATGCAGATGCGCCCAGTACCCCAGAAGCACCGGCATATACAGTTTTTCTCTGTATCGCTGATAAAATAGCTCCAGATCCGGCGGAATCGCCAGCCGTGAAAGATCCTTTTCATTCCAGAAATGTGAGGTTATCTTTTCTTTTTTTCTCTTCGTGTCCGGCAAAAGCAGACCATCCTGAAAAAGGGAGAGATCTCTCTCCCCTTTCAGAAACTCACGGTCCGTCAATGTTTTCTCAAGAAGTCTGCCTTCCGCCAGATGCATGATATATCCAGGCATATCAGTTCACTTTTTCCTTTATGGTACCGTTTCTGTAAGCCTTCAGAAGCTCTTCCAGCTCACGGATACGTTCTTTCATTTCCAGTCCGCTGTCCGTATCTCCTACCAACAGGCGGCGATCTGTCTTCTGCACCATGATCCGGTCGGAATGGATATCCAGCTCTTTTTCGATGGCTTCCTCTGTGGAGGAGAAGGGATCATGAGCCACCAGCGTCATACCGTAGGAATTGTAGATCAGTGTGTATCCTGCAATACCGGTCTGTTTCTGGTAAGCCTTGCAGAAGCCGCCGTCGATGATCAGCAGCTTGCCTCCGCAGCGTACCGGAGATTCGCCCTTTGTCAGACGTACGGGCATATGGCCATTAATTATATGAGAGCTGTCTTTGTACAGACCAAACTCCTGCAGGATACGGTCCAGGATTTTCTCATCATTGATCAGGTCATAATAAGGATTCTTGATCTCCACATGGGTCTCTTTACTTTGAT
>CALZMS010000102.1 GCA_945788595.1 uncultured Lachnospiraceae bacterium | reverse complement strand
GTTCCGCTTGGTCCCTTACCGTAGGACTTAAAGGCTGCCTTGAAGGTCTTAACGATCAGCGGCAGAGATTTGATCAGGCTGATGATACCACCGGCAACCAGCGCGCCGGCACCGATGTAACGGATAAAGTTGCTCCACAGACTCCATGTACCGCCTGTTGCCCACAGCTCAGCAACACTGACGCTTGCCGGATAGATCACCACATCACTGCCGAACAGCGCGATCAGCGGCATAAGTACGAACCAGGCAATGGTAGAACCGGCAAACATGTAGGAAGCTACGCGGGTACCACAGATGTAACCAACACCTGCCAGAGCCGGCAGAACGTCTACACCGATACCGGAACCTTTGTAGGCTGTAATGGTGTAATCCACCTCGCTGGGGAACAGCTTGAGGCCGTCTGCGATAAATTTATAAACAGCAGCAATACCAAGACCTGCAAATACGGTAGAGGATTTGGCACCACCCTCTTCACCTGCGATCAGAACCTCGGCACAGGCCTGTCCTTCCGGATAGCCCAGTACACCATGCTCCTGAACGATCAGGGCACTTCTTAACGGAATCATCATCAGAACACCCAGCAGACCGCCGAATACAGCGATCAGACCGATATCCAGAAGAGACGGCAGGTCACACAGACCTTCGGATGCCCACATGAACAGCGCCGGCATCGTAAAGATAGCACCTGCTGCCAGAGACTCACCGGCAGAACCGATGGTCTGTACCATGTTGTTTTCCAGAATGGAATCACGCTTTAATACTTTGCGGATGATTCCCATAGAGATAACCGCGGCCGGAATGGATGCGGATACCGTCATACCTACGCGAAGACCCAGGTATGCGTTTGCGCCGCCGAACAGCACGGCAAGAATAGCACCGAGAATTACAGAAAATACGGTAAACTCGGGAACGACCTTGTCCGCCGGAACGAACGGTTTGAAGTTTTTGTTCTCCACTTTTTTGTTCTCCTTTTCCCTTTTTACAACACAAAAGCCCTTCTTCGGGGCTTTTCGTGCAGTAAATTGTTTTTGTTTGTTCATTGTAATAGATTCGACGGATTATGTCAAGGGAACCCACAATTTTCCACAGTTTTTTCAACAAAAAAACACATAAAAATGGATATTGTATTCTTATGTATAAGGAAAGAACGTATCATTGTATTTAGAACAGAATCTGTTTTTTCAAAAAATCCTATAGATGTTTCAAAGCAACAACCGAACATGCATTGAATTTAAAATGGGCGTATGTCATAATATTTTCGGCTGATTCATTTTATACAAAAATTTTCAGTCAGGGAGGCTTCACATGATTGCAAACAGATTAACCAGATTAAGAAAAGAAATGGCAAAAAGAAACATCGCCATATACATCGTGCCTACAGCTGATTTTCACGAATCCGAATATGTAGGCGAACATTTCAAAGCTCGCGAATATATCACCGGCTTTACAGGATCGGCAGGAACCGCTGTGATCACCATGACAGAGGCCGGTCTGTGGACAGACGGACGGTATTTCGTCCAGGCCGCCGCACAGCTTCAGGGAACAACCATAAAGCTTTACAAAATGGGGCAGGAGGGCATACCCACCATTGCCGAATATCTCCGTCAGACACTGAAAAAAGGAGAAATCATCGGCTTTGACGGGCGAGTGGTAAACGGTGCCTGGGGAAAAGCTCTTCTGGAGATTGCCAATGAGAAACATGGTTCCCTCTACGTCGATGAAGATCTGATCGATATCCTCTGGGAAGACAGACCGCCCATGTCCAAAGCTCCTGTTACCATATTTGATGTCAAATACACTGGAAAGGATACAACGGACAAATTATCGGATGTCCGAAAAATCATGAAAGAAAAAGGGGCTGACATTCATTTGCTCAGTTCGCTCTATGATATTGCTTGGCTTCTGAATGTGAGGGGCGGCGATATCAGCTACGTACCTGTGGTACTGTCCTTCCTTTCCCTGACACAGGATACATGCACCTGGTATGTGCAGGAAGAGATTCTTACAAATGAGCTCAGAGAATATCTGACGAAATACAGCATTACCACCAGGCCCTACGAAAGCTTTTACGATGATGTAAAAGCCATCCCTGCCGGAAAGAAAGTGCTGATGGACACCTCCGTTGTCAACTATAGGATATGCAATAGCATTCCGGCAAACGTTGAGATCATCAATGCGCCCGATTCCACCGTTTACATGAAATCCATAAAGAATGAAGTGGAAATCGCCAATATCCGGGAAGCTCACAAAAAAGACGCTGTAGCCATGATTAAATTCATGTACTGGCTTAAGACAAACGTGGGCAAAATCCCCATGACGGAAATCTCCGCAGCAGATCACCTTGCCGGTCTTCGGGCTGAACAGGACGGTTTTCTGGACCTCAGCTTTGATACGATCTGCGGATATGCTGAACATGGAGCCATCGTTCACTACTCTGCCACTCCCGAATCCGATATGGAGCTGCAACCGGAAGGATTTTTGCTGGTAGATTCCGGCGGCCATTATCTGGAAGGAACCACGGATATCACCAGAACCTTTGCCCTCGGACCGGTCACAGACGAGATGAAAGCTGATTTTACCAGAGTTCTCCGTTCCCACATCAGTCTTGCCAACGCCAGATTTCTATATGGCTGTACGGGTGTGAACCTGGACATTCTGGCCAGAGCGCCTTTCTGGGATGTGGATATGGATTATAATCATGGCACAGGCCACGGTGTCGGCTATGTTTTAAATGTCCATGAAGGCCCCAACGCATTTCGCTGGAAACAGTCCCCGGACCGTCCAAGTGCAGCCGTACTGGAAGAAGGTATGGTCACCACGGATGAACCGGGAATTTATATTGAAGGCAAATATGGCATCCGCACAGAGAACGAGCTTATCTGCAGAAAAGGCGTAAAAAATCAGTTCGGCCAGTTCATGTATTTCGAAAATGTGACCTACGTGCCCATCGATCTTGATGCTGTTGACCCAGAGCAGATGACCTCCGTGGAGCGGAAACAGCTGAACGATTATCATGCCATGGTGTTTGATACGATGTCACCTTATTTTGACGGGGAAGAGCTGGAATTTCTCAGGGAATATACGCGGACACTATAACTGGTTAAATAAAAAGTATGCAGAACAACTTCATTGTGTCTTTTTTTCATATGCATGACAGCATATAAGATTTCACCAAACAGGTAGTTTTTCTATAAAGCAACAAAAGAGCTATGGTCAGGCAGTTTTCACCGCCGATCATGGCTCTTTGCTTATTCGTATTTTAGTTAATCATACCTGGAATATTACAGTGCTGCAAAAATACGCGCTCCTTTATTTTTAAGCCAGCTGCGCAAGATCGCAGAAACGGCTGCCAGAATCACGCAAAGCAGCACCATAAATCCCAACGTCCCCACATATTTCCCAAGAAGAAAATACAGACCGCCGCAGACAACAATAATTCCCCAGCCGCCAAACAGCGTCACTGTCACGCTAAAGGACTGTTTTATAGGAACGATCTCGTTGGTCCATTTCAGATTTGGCGCTTTCAGATTTAGAAAAAGTCCCAGCTGCGCCATGGTCAGGATAAACAGTGCCAGAATCAGGGAAATAAGCACCATCTCCACGGCGGCCGGTTTCAATGCGATAAAGGCGCACACCACCATGATTGCTGCCGGTGGCAGTGTAAGCATAAGGTGCAGCCCAAGTTTTGCTCTCAATACCTGCCATGCCGACACGGGAGAAGACTGCAGTATCCAGATATTTTTTCCCTCCAGGGATACCGAGGGAGATGACATATCATTCATGGTTGCCACCGTACAAAGGGCTGCGGCAATGATCAGCGGAATGATCTCCTCAGCGCCTTCATAAAGCAGCGGAAGCATCTCCGCCAGTATTCTGCCCTTCCAGAGAAGCGCCACGGAAGCCACCAGCATAAACAGAATGCCCAGACCACAGTTCAGCATATAGTTGGCGCTGGAGGTAAATCGTCTCAATTCTTTTACGAGCAAAGCCCGATTCGGGCTCTGTCTTTTTGCGATACGTTCCCGGTATTTCGCCTTCGCGGCACCCTTCTGCATAGTGGCCATCTTTAAAAAGCTTCGGGAAAGCACCAGCCATACCAGGGCGAAAATAATAGTGATTGCCGCCGCGATGAGGAAAAATCCCCAAGCGCTGCCCTGGGCAGCCAGTCCCAGCAGATACAAAGGATACAGGTAGGACTTCATACCAGCCGCGATCACAGATGCCTGATCCACGACCCCCAACAGCATATTATAGGCTTTCATATAGCAGTAATAATACGCCGCGAAAAATACCAGTGACAATACCACCGTCACCGCACTTTTATTTCTCACATGGGCGCTGACCAGTGCCACCACCCAGCCCAGAATGCAGGAAAGACTCAGAATAAAAAAGGAAAGCACACCGGGCAGAAGAAGACTGAAAACCACGCCTGCCGCCGGAACCTGACCAAACTGAAACCACACCAGCAGTGCCGGAATCATAACAAGCAGTTCATACATCAGTCCCATCAGATATACACCCATCAGCCGGGCCAACAGAATACGGGAGGCCGGCAGCGGCAGAGAAAGCAGAAGATCATTGTCCTTTGGCTGGTATAAAGAAGCGTAGGTATTAAAAACGCTGCCGAAAACACCGATCACTATGCCCACCAGACACATCAGCGCAAAAAACATCCAGCCAAGCCCCGCCTCACACAGCGGCTCAGCCAGTACCAGAGCTATCGTATAAAACAGATATCCCAGCATACCAAAAAGCATCAGATACAATACCACATAACCGGCAAGAGCTTTCCCGGTTCGTCTTTTTCCGTTTTTCCGACTGAAATACAGCCAGGAAAAGGACTCCATCAGCTGTTTTTTCAAAATAGCTTTCGTCATTTCTCTTCCTCCAGTTCCAGAAAGACCTCTTCCAGCGAGGTATCGCCCTTCACCTCTTCCATAGTTCCGGAGCGCATAAGCTTACCACCCTTGATGATGGCCACCTTATCGCAGAGCTTTTCCGCCACCTCCAGCACATGGGTGGAAAAAAATATGGCGCCGCCCTCGTCACAGATCTGGCGCATCAGCTGCTTTAACAGATGGCTGGCCTTTGGATCAAGTCCCACAAAAGGCTCATCCATAATGATCAGC
>CALZMS010000101.1 GCA_945788595.1 uncultured Lachnospiraceae bacterium | reverse complement strand
GTACTGATCCATGGACATAGATGTGCATGGATCAGTTTATGGTAGATGTGACGGATGTGCCCGGGGTCCAGGTGCTGGACGAGGTCACATTGATGGGATGCGATGGAGAAGAAAAGATAACCGCAGAGATGCTGGGAAATCTGTCCGGGCGTTTTAATTATGAACTTGTCTGTGATATTTCCAGACGGGTACCAAGAGTTTATGTGAAATAAGTATGATGTACACCTGAAATTGCATACACCGGAGAAAACTGGAAATACTGTCCCTGAGAAATCAAAGCAGCAGTATATTTCTAAAATCGGAGTGTGACAGTGTGGTAATTAAACGAGGTGACATTTTTTACGCTGATTTAAGACCTGTTGTGGGCAGTGAACAGGGAGGTGTACGTCCGGTACTGATCATTCAGAATGATATAGGCAATAAGCATAGTCCTACGGTGATTTGTGCAGCTATCACATCAAAGATGAATAAGGCAAAATTGCCGACACATATTGAGATCGATGCGTCCTCCTACGCGATCATCCGTGATTCTGTAATTTTGCTGGAACAGCTTCGCACGATCGACAAGCAACGCCTTAAGGATAAAGTATGTCATCTGGATGCTGACCTGCTTAAGCAGGTGAATAAGGCACTTTGTATCAGTCTGGAACTGCCTACATAACTCAGTTCTTGACGGATAGGAAAAGAAAGTGCTATAATGTCACGAATGTATACGCGGCAAAGAAGGGCCGTGTAACAGGATAAACGATCTGTCTGTGATGACAGACAGAGGATATATACTATAAAGAAAGAGGAGTGACCATATGTCAGGACATTCAAAGTTTGCAAATATCAAGCATAAAAAAGAAAAAAATGACGCCAAAAAAGGTAAGATTTTTACCATGATCGGCCGTGAGATCGTTGTTGCTGTAAAAGAGGGCGGCGCTGATCCAGCAAGCAACAGCAAGCTGCGTGATGTAATCGCGAAAGCCAAAGCCAACAATGTGCCTAACGATACCATTGAACGCGGTATCAAAAAGGCTGCCGGAGACAGTGATGCAAACAATTACGAGACAAATATCTACGAAGGCTATGGCCCGGGCGGTGTAGCGATCATCGTTAAGACACTGACAGATAACAAAAACCGTACAGCGGCCAATGTCAGAAGTGCTTTTAACAAAGGTAAAGGTTCCATGGGCGCGCAGGGAAGCGTTTCCTTTATGTTTGATGAGAAGGGTCGTATCATTATCGACAAAGAAGACTTTGAGATGGATGCGGATGATCTGATGATGCTGGCTCTGGATGCCGGCGCGGAAGATTTCTCTGATGAAGAGGATTGTTTTGAGATCATTACTTCCCCGGAAGATTTCTCTGATGTACGCGAAACTCTGGAAAAAGAGGGTATTGCTATGGCGGAGGCTGATATTACGCAGATTCCGCAGAATTATGTTGAGGTTACGGATGAGGAGAACATCAAGTGTCTGCAGAGGATTCTGGATCTTCTGGAGGACGATGATGATGTGCAGGATGTTTACCATAACTGGGATGAATAAGATTTTTTGTCTATTTTGATAGGAAATGAGAGAGGGAGGCCTGTTCGGAGCATTTATTGTGCTTTGGACGGGTCTTTTTGTGTGGGGACGGACGCTGCAAAATAATGGCGCTGTGGTATATGTATACGCTTTTTGCTCCTCCTGCGCTCGCTCCGAGCCTGTAGTCTTGGAGTCGTGCTCGGTAAAGTCGCGAAAAGTGTATACATATACCGCATCACCATCAGTCTGCAGCTGACTTTGGCGTATTATTTTTCTTTTGGTGCACATACTGTGAGAAAAAAGGAGATGTATGCTATGGCGGAAAATGATAAAGTAAAAAGTGAAAATATTGAAACTTTGAAGGGGAGAATTTTTCTCCTGTCGATTACTGGAGAGGTGGAAGGGCATGAGGCGCTAGGGGAGCGGGCGAAGACGACGAAGTATGAACATATATTGCCTAAACTGGCTATGGTGGAGGATGATGATGAGGTAGAGGGGCTTCTGATCCTGCTGAATACGGTGGGCGGGGATGTGGAGGCTGGTCTTGCTATTGCGGAGATGATTGCCTCTTTGAGTAAGCCGACAGTGTCTCTGGTGCTGGGAGGGGGTCATTCGATTGGTGTGCCGCTGGCGGTTTCTGCGGATTATTCGTTTATTGTTCCCAGTGCCACTATGGTGATTCATCCTGTGCGTTCCAATGGTATGTTTATCGGTGTTATGCAGTCATATAGAAATCTGGTCAAGACCCAGGACAGGATCACTGCTTTTGTTTCCTCTCATTCAAAGATTACTGTTGAGCGGCTGGAGCATCTAATGCTTGATACGGCCACTCTTGTAAAGGATGTGGGGACTATGCTGGAAGGAAAAGAGGCGGTCCGGGAGGGGCTGATCGATGAAGTAGGAGGAATCCGGGAGGCTTTGCAGAAATTATATGTCCTGATCGGTGAGAAGAAAAAAGGATAAAAGTAAGGGAAAGAAAAAACGCCGGAGGAGAAAGCCGGCGTTTTTTGGCGCACATTTTTGCGCAAAAAATAAAGGATTGTCCTAAGGAGAAATCTATGCTATAATATCAACTCGATTTGATACTAAAAGGAAAAACACAATTGTACAATAGATAAAGGAACAATACCTATGCTTATCATCAAAGCACTTTTCATTGGAATCGTGCAGGGGCTTACCGCTTTTCTGCCGGTCAGCAGTTCAGGACACAGTATGCTTTTGTATACATTACTGGATATGAAGACCACGTCCCCGGTTGCGTTTATGGCAGCGGCTCATCTGGGCAGCCTGGTGGCTATTCTGTTTTTTATGAAAAAAGAACTTCTGCATATTCTGGCAGAGCTCCTTCGTATTCCGGGCCTTGTTCACAGGAATATTTCCCAGCGTGTGGAGCAGATCAAAAAAGGAACCCTGGAACCGTATCATCCGGTATTTACTTCCAATTACGGAAAAATAACTTTTCTCTGCCTGGTGGGAAATATTCCTACGATTCTGGTAGGAGTGCTGGTCCGCGATCTGACGGAACGCCTTTCAGAAAATATACTCTCTGTGGGTATGGGGTTTTTGATCTCGGCAATTTTTCTTCTGGTGGCTGCTTTTTTGCCAAATGGAAAAAAGGTGCCGCAGGATCTTGTGCTCTGGCAGATCCTTGTAGTGGGAATATGTCAGGGAGCAACGGTATTTCCGGGAGTGTCCCGGTTTGCAGTGACGCTGGCTGTGTTTCTTCTTCTGGGACAGACTAAGAAATCAGCGATCATCTGTTCTATTTTGATGTCGGTTCCTGTTCTGGCCGGAGCTTTTGTGTATACTATAGGAAATTTGTTTGCAAAGGGATTTTCAGGAGAAACGCTTGGTGTTGTTGTTGTTTGTGCGCTTGCTTCTGCACTGATCGGCTGTCTGGCCATTCGTGGCTGTCTGCGTCTGGTGCAAAAGCATAGTCTGCATATCTTTTCCTTATATTGTTTCCTTCTGGCCCTTCTATGTATCGGCTGTCATCTGTATCTGGCATAATAAAAAGTGACCGGACAAACGGGTGCGCGCTCAGGATAGGGAGTCAGCTGTTCTGGAGGTATTTGTGGCGACGAATAAATCAACCAAAAAAAAGACAACTGCAAAAAAGAGCACCTCTGGCAAAGGCAGTGCTTCTGTCAGAAAGAAAACATCTGTTATGCCTGCACAGTCACGTTTCCTGCGTGAAATTCTGCACTGGATCACCATTGCGGTCTGTCTGATCCTGTTTCTGAGTCTTTTTGGGATCTGTGGTATCGTGGGATCATTTTTGTCATCGGTATTGTTTGGCTGTTTTGGACTGATGGCCTATGTATTTCCATTTCTTTTGTATTTTCTGATCCGTACAGGCTTGGAGCATAGAGTGCTCGCACAAAAGTTAAGAGTAAATCTTAGTCTGGCAGTGGTATTTGTATGTTTCTGCGCATTGGCTGAAATGCTGTTTTCGGGTGATAATCCGGCAAAGTTTTCTTATGCTTACCGGGCAGCTTCAGCAGATCATTTTTGCGGCGGAGTTGTGGGACTGGCCATTGTCCGCGGACTGGGGTATCTTCTGGGAGAGACTGGAACACTGATCGTGCTTGTGCTGGCTCTGATCATCAGCAGTGTTTTGCTTACGCAGAAATCGCTTTTGCACCCTCTGCAGGATAAGAGTCGTCTGGTTATGGAACGTGCCCGTACACAGGTAAAAGGAACATCATCCCGGCGGACGTCTTCAGAATACGCCGGCATTAATTTTGCAGCTACCGACCTTAAACATCCAGGTATGGAATCATCAGTTCCCACGCCATTTTCTGCGGAAGAAATGTCTGTGGAAGCTCAAACCTCACAGGAGAAGCCTTCCCGCAGAACCAAAAAGGCACAGTCAGTGACAGAGGATACATTGCCGCAGGAAATGCCAAAAGACAGCCAGTTTCATATCGTGCGAGCGCAGGAGGAGATCCCTCCTGTTACCGGTGAGGAACTGATGGCACAGGAACAGGAAAAGAATACACCGGAGCAAAAACCAAAGAAAATGACATCAAAGGAAAAACTGCAGCAGGAGCAGCAGATCCTTTCGGAGATAAGGCAGTCAGAAAAACAGGAGAAAGAATATGCTTTCCCGCCCTTAAGTCTTTTGCAGAAAGGAAGCAAAAAGACCGGCGGTGCCAGTGACAAAATGCTGTATGAGACAGCAAAGAAGCTGGAAGATACCTTAAACAGCTTCGGGGTCAGAGTCTCTGTGACAAATGCCAGCTGCGGTCCTACAGTTACACGCTATGAGCTGCAGCCGGAACAGGGCGTCAAGGTCAGCCGCATTGTCAATCTGGCTGATGACATTAAGCTGAATCTGGCGGTGGCAGATATACGTATTGAAGCGCCGATCCCAGGTAAAGCTGCTGTGGGTATAGAGGTGCCAAATCCCACCAACAGCGCGGTATATCTGGGAGATCTTCTGGATTCTGTACAGTTTAAACAGGCAGAATCGAAGCTTTCCTTTGCTGTGGGCAAGGATATTGCCGGTCAGCCGGTAATTACCGATATTGCCAAAATGCCCCACCTTCTGATCGCAGGTGCTACGGGCTCCGGTAAGTCCGTATGTATCAATACATTGATCATGAGTATTCTTTACAAGGCAAAACCGGATGAGGTCAAGCTGATCATGATCGATCCCAAGGTGGTGGAGCTCAGTGTATATAATGGAATTCCCCATCTTCTG
>CALZMS010000100.1 GCA_945788595.1 uncultured Lachnospiraceae bacterium | reverse complement strand
CGGTGTTTTCAAAATTAATCAGGAATTCTTCCAGCCAGTTGATGGCGTCCATATCCAGGTGGTTGGTAGGCTCGTCGAGAAGCAGAATATCCGGATTACCAAAAAGAGCCTGGGCCAGCAGGACTTTCACCTTCTCACTACCCTTTAAGTTTGCCATCATTTCATAATGAAGCTCCGTGGGGATGCCCAGACCGTTCAGCAGTGTCTCTGCGTCCGCCTCTGCTTCCCAGCCGTTCATCTCGGCAAACTCTCCTTCCAGTTCACTGGCACGGATACCGTCCTCGTCGGTGAAGTCTTCCTTCATATAAATAGCTTCTTTTTCTTTCATGATGTCGTACAGTCTCTGGTTGCCCATGATAACTGTATCCAGAACAGTATACGCGTCATACTGGAAATGATCCTGTTTCAGGAAAGAAAGTCTCTGTCCCGGTGTGATGGTCACATCACCATTAGTTGTCTCCAGTTCTCCGGAAAGGATCTTTAAGAACGTAGACTTGCCGGCACCGTTCGCACCGATGATACCGTAGCAGTTGCCTTCGGTAAATTTGATATTTACGTCTTCAAAAAGAGCTTTTTTGCCCAGTCTTAGTGTTACATTGTTTGCTGAGATCATATATGTGTTATTCCTCCTGTACTATATACCTGTGTATAGCCCATGGGGCGTCTTGTTTTCTGGATCGTGATCCATTACGCTCATACCATCTGCAGTTTTATTGTTTCTGCAGACTGCACAATAGATGGATTCCTCATCCATTGTACCCGAAAATACCTGAAATGCAAGGAAAACTTACATTTTTCCTACATTAATGGTGCAAATATTTTGAGTACAAATCCAAGGATCTTGTGCCGGAGACTGATCGTGCGGATATACTCCGGTGTAACCCGGATGCATTTGCGCAGTGTCACGTCAAAATCCTCCTGGATCCGGGCGATTTCCTCTGCCCGATACATCAGCACCGCATTTTCAAAATGCAGGTACAGGCTGCGGTAATCCATATTGATAGTACCTACAACTGCCGTATTATCATCACTGACAAAGACTTTCGCATGGACAAAGCCCGGCAGATACTCATAGAGCTCCACACCTTCGCTGATCAAATACCGGTAATGGGTCCTGGCCAGGGCAAAGGCATAATTTTTGTCCGGAATATGAGGCAGAATGATCCGCACTTTTACTCCCCTTCGCACAGCATCACAGAGTGCCGTGATCATGTCATGCTCCAGAATCAGATATGGTGTCATAATATGAACGTATTTTGTGGCCCGCTGCAGAATATTCATATAAACGAATTTCCCCACCGGTTCGCCATCCAGAGGGCTGTCCGCATAAGGAATCACATAGCCGGGATAAACATTCTCGGGTTTGCGGGGAAAAATGTCCAAATAATCCTCATAATTATTTTCATACCCATCCAGATCCCACAGCTGCAGAAACATCTGTGTCAGGCTCTTTACCGCGTCTCCCTTTATCATAATGGCGGTATCCTTCCAGTGGCCAAAACGCTCCTTTTTGTTGATGTACTCATCCGCCAGGTTAGTGCCGCCGGTAAAGGCAGTCTCACCATCAATCACCAGAATCTTTCTGTGATCACGATTATTCTGATACGTACTTAACGCAGGTTTAATGGGTGAAAACACCTTACATTTGATGCCGGCAGCTTTCATCCGTTTTGGATAATCATGGGACAGAGAGGCAAACTGCAGAGTACCATCGTACATCAGACGGACTTCCACACCTTCCGCCGCTTTATCTTTCAGAACCTCCAGCACCTGATCCCAGACTTCTCCATGCTCGATAATAAAGAATTCCAGAAAAATATACTTTCTGGCTTTTTTCATTTCTTCGAGTATGGCCGGAAACCAGTCATCTCCCAGAGGATAGTAAGTCAGTCCATTGTTCCGGTAAGGCGGGAACCCCACTTTACTGAGATAGGCAGCCATCCCGGCCATATGCGGATCCTCCTCACGGATTTCCTCCATCACGTCTTTATTTGGAGATGTGATACTGCGCATCCGTTCCGTCTGCTCGATAACCTTCTTATTCAGAATGCGTGTTCCCGGCTGAAGCTCTACAAAAAGATACAAAAGTCCGCCAAATACGGGAAATGCCAGAATCAACACAATCCAGGGCATCCGCATCTCCGGTGTACCAGGATGGTTCAGTAAGCTCATAACGATCACCAGAGCAACAATCATGTAAACTGCATAGGCATACAGCACATATTTAAACAGGAAAATGCTGGTCAGTACCAACACTGCCGCCTGCAACATCACCAAAAGAAGGATGACAGCTGTTCGTCCGTAGACCAGCTTGACTACGCCTTTTTTTCCTTTTTGTGCTTTATCCTGCACTGTTTCTGTAAATGATTTTTCTGTGTTTTCTTCCATGAGTCACCTCTTTTTTGGAATCAATGGCCGACAGTACCATCGGCTTTCCGGTACTTTTTCCGGCAAATAAAATCCCCATTTTTACATCCTTAAGATAATTATTATACTATTCATTTTGTTCATTGGCAAGTTCAGTTCAAAGGGATTTGCGCCAATATTCCCCAATGATTCACCGAACCGTTTTAATTTGCATGATAAAACAAATGTAGGCACAGCCAGACCTCCATTCTGCGCTGTACCTGCATTTTTCAAACCTTATGTAATATTTCTCTTTTCTATTCAGGATAACCTGCCTTTTATCAGAATTTTCCTCCGGAGCCGCCGTGGCTTGTTCCGGAAGAGCTGGTATGGGTACTGCTGCCGGAAGATATAGGCCGCCGCCAACATCAGGATCACAAGGAATACTGTTTTTCTCCTTCTTTTTTCTTCCAACGGATGTCTCCTTATCAGAATTCAGCTGTGTACCATTATTATCCAAACAATTCCAGGAACTGATCCTCTGTAATGATCGGAATATTGTTTTTCTGCGCCGTCAGATTCTTTTTGGACTGGGAAGTGTTATCGTTATTCACCAGATAATCCGTTTTTTTCGATACGGATCCGGTGACACTGCCGCCCTCCGCCTCCACGTAAGCGGTAAATTCTTTTCTGTTTTTATAGTGATGCACATCGCCGGTGATCACGAAGGTCAGTCCCTCGCATTTTCCGCCGGAACGCTCAACTGGCTCTACATTCACTACTTGTACTCTCTCCAGAAGCTTTTTCAGAAGTAACTGATTCTTTTCCAATGCATACCAGCGGAGAATAGAATTTGATTTTTCCGGGCCGATACCGTCAACATTCTCAAATCCCTCGCCATTTTCCAGTCTTTCAAAAAATGCCGCTGTTCCGTAAGCGCCGATAATCTTTTTGGCAGCATCCAGACCGATCATGGGAATACAAAGGGCATAGATAAAATTCACCGGTTCCACAGTCCGTCTTGCTTCAATGGAGCGAATCATATTGGCAAAGGATTTCTCTCCGAAGCCATCCATGGTCACAATGGCATCCTTATGCTGCTCAATATCATAGAGATCGGCAAAGTCCGTGATAAAGCCTTCATTGATAAACTTTTTGATGGTCATCTCCGACAGTCCGTCGATATCCATACCGCTCTTGCTGACAAAACGGGTATATTTCTGGATATGCTTTGCCGTACAGTCCTCGTTCGTGCAATGCAGGGTCTCTGTTCCTGTCTTTTCGCTGATCCGAATCTCTGTGGGAGCACCGCAGACAGGACATCTTTCCGGTATCGTAAAGGTAGTCTCTCCGGCATCCGCCCTGATACATTTTGGAATGATCATATTGGCCTTGATGATCTCCAGCTTTGTTTTTCGATCAGCGCCGATCCCCAGCCTTTTCATCTCGGAAATATTGCACAGACTGGCTCTTCGCACCTCTGTGCCTTCCAGTCTCACCATATCAAATACTGCCACCGGAGAGATGGAAGCTGCAGCACAGCTCCATTCCACGTGATCCAGTATAGTCTCTGCCGACTTATCCTGCCATTTAAAAGCCATACCCGCGTTTGTCGCATGATGGCCGGTGACAGAACCCGTAGCCGCATAATCTGTATCATCAAAGGCAATAACCAGACCGTCCACAGGGAGATTCATGGCACCGGAACGCACCTTCTCCGTCCATTTTCCGATAGTTTCCGGAAGCTCTTCGGCACTGGTAAATTCTCTGTCCACCACAGTAAATTTCATATCCTCCAGATACTGCATCCGACTGCCCCAGGAAACGATATTATCGTCAATATGCACCAGCGTAAATGCATTAAAGGATACCGCTCTCTCACTCACTTCCCTGGCACGCTTGCTGTCCAGCGCCAGAGTACCGGCCACCAGATTTCTTGGGTTGGCATACTGTTCCTCATTTTCATCCATGGTATCGTTCAGACGGTTAAAATCATCATAGGAGATCGTAGCCTCTCCCCGGACCACCATATGGCCCTGGTAACTCACCTCCAGAGGCAGACCTTTGATGTACTGCGCCAGATAAGTGATATTGTTTCCCGCCGTACCGTTTCCCCTGGTCACCAGTTTAGACAGTTTTCCCTGATCATAGGTCGCTACAAGGGTGATACCGTCCAGCTTCCAGGACAGCCAGATCGGTCGGTCACCGGCCCACTTCTGAAGTTCCGTCATATCCTTGCTCTTTTTCAGAGAAAGGGCCGGAAATTCATGAACCTCACGATTTCCCTCACCAAAGCTTTCTTCATAACCGGTATTCTGTGTAGGACTGTTTTCCAGGATGTAACCGGTTCTGTTCTCCAGTTCCGTCAGCTCATCAAATAATGCATCCCATTCGTAGTTGCTCATCACTTCATCTTTGTCATTGTAATAAGCTTCTGATGCCTGATTTAACTGTTCAACTAACTCTTCGATTCTTTTTTTATCGTTCATAAATTAAGCTCCTTCTGTGACAAAGATGAGGACCCTTCCAAAAGTTTCATCAGTTCCTCCAGTTCTTCTCCCGTCACCTCCCGGTATTTGCCCACCGGCAGATTTCCCAGTTCCAGATTCATGATCCTGACACGTTTTAATTTTTTCACCTCATATCCAAAATATGCGCACATACGGCGAATCTGTCGGTTCAGGCCCTGAGTCAGAATGATCCGGAAGGTGTATTTTCCCACATATTCCACGGTACAGGGCCGGGTAATGGTATCCAGGATGGGAACACCAATACTCATTTTTTCCAGGAAATCACTGTCTATCTCTTTATCCACCGTAACAATATATTCTTTTTCATGGCGATTGCCGGCCCGCATGATGCGGTTCACCAGATCTCCTTCATTGGTCAAAAGCAAAAGTCCCTCACTGTCTTTATCCAGTCTTCCTACCGGATAAACACGGATCGGATATTTCATGAAACG
>CALZMS010000099.1 GCA_945788595.1 uncultured Lachnospiraceae bacterium | reverse complement strand
ATTACAGCAACAAATATCTCAGGTTTTTCTGAGTTTTACCAGTAACACGGTATCAACCGATATATTTCTTCATCAGAATCGTAGCATTATGTCCGCCAAATCCGAGAGAATTACTCATGGCATACATCACCAGAGTCTCCACCGGTGCTCCCAGTGTATAGTCAAGGTCGCAGCCCTCTCCCGGTACAGTGGTACCTACAGTCTGATGGATAAAATCTTCCTCAATACTTTTGACACATACAACGCCTTCTACACCGCCGGCACCGCCTAAAAGATGGCCGGTCATGGACTTGGTGGAATTGATGTGTACAGAAGCTGCCGCATCACCAAATGCCAGATGAATGGCTCTTGTCTCAAACAGATCGTTGTGGTGCGTTCCTGTACCATGAGCATTGATATAGGTTACTTCCTCCGGACGTACCCCGGCCTCTTCCATGGCCAGTGTCATAGCTTTGGCTGCGCCGCTGCCGTCCTCCTTCGGGGAAGTTACATGATATGCATCTGCCGTAGCGCCGTAACCTACCACTTCTGCGTAGATATGTGCACCTCTATTCTTTGCATGCTCCAGCTCCTCAAGGATAAGGATACCTGCGCCTTCACCCAGAACAAAGCCATCTCTCTCCTGATCGAAGGGAATGGACGCCCGGGCGGGATCCTCAGCGGCAGACAGGGCTGTCAGAGCGGAAAATCCGGCCACGCCTGTACCGCAGATACAGCTTTCCGTACCTCCGGCTACCATCACATCGGCATCCCCATACTGGATTGCTCTGAGAGCGTCACCGATGCAGTGTGTTCCTGACGCACATGCCGTCACTACATCTGTACATTTTCCCATCAATCCAAGCTGAATGGAAATGTTGCCTGCTGCCATATTGGAGATCATCATGGGCACAAACAGGGGGTGTACTCTGTTCGGCTTGTTCTCCAGTACCTTCGCCACGTTCGTCTCGATACCCGGCAGACTGCCGATACCGGAACCGACGCAGACACCTACACGGTAGGGATCCTCCTGTTCCATATCAAGCTTCGCGTCCTCAAAGGCTTCCTTTGCCGCAGCCACCGCATACTGAGAAAATGCATCCATTCTGCGGGCGGATTTGAAATCCATACGATCCTTTGCGACAAATCCCTTAACCTCTGCAGCCAGCTTTACCTTGTAATCTGTCGTATCAAATTTTGTGATCGGCGCAATACCGATACGGCCGGCACGGATACTCTCCCAGAATTCCGGCACGGTATTTCCAATGGGAGTTACTGCTCCCAGTCCTGTTACTACCACACGTCGTTTCATCTGTCTCTCCTTTACATGCACATGCCGCCGTCTACCTGGATCACCTGTCCGGTAATATAGGCAGCTTCATCAGAAGCGAGGAATGCCGCGCAGTTCGCGATATCCTCCGGCTTTCCAAAGGTTCCCAGCGGGATCTGTGTCAGAATCTGCTCCTGCACCTTTTCCGAAAGGACTCCTGTCATCTCTGTATCAATAAATCCCGGTGCAATGGCATTTACGGTAATGCCGCGGGAAGCCAGCTCTTTCGCTGCCGATTTGGTAGCTCCGATCACGCCGGCTTTGGATGCCGCATAATTTACCTGACCTGCATTGCCCATCAGACCCACAACGGAAGCCATATTGATGATCCGCCCCTTTTTTGCTTTCAGCATATGACGGGCTGCAAAGCGCATCATGTAAAAAGTCCCTTTCAGGTTGGTGTCGATAACACGTGAAAAATCCTCATCACTCATACGCATCATCAGTCCGTCTCTGGTAATTCCTGCATTGTTCACCAGTACATCGATTCTTCCATACTTCTCCATGACCGCTTTGACAAATTCCTCACACTGGCCGCAGTCTGATACGTCGCAGCGCCAGGCCTCGGCCTGTCCCCCGGCTGCTTCGATCTCACCTTTTACGGCCAGCGCTCTGTCCTCAGAACCACAGTAATTGATGATCACCGTCATTCCCTGAGATGCCAGTTTTTTTGCAATGGCAGCGCCGATACCACGGCTGCCTCCTGTAACTATCGCGATTTTTTCAGACATGATATGCCTCCTTTACCTTCTGCACATCCGCAAAGGACGATACATTGATCACGTTCGCCTGTCGGTCGATCTTCTTTAAAAATCCTGACAAAGTGCGTCCCGGACCGATCTCCACAAAAAGATCCACGCCATTTTCCAGCATGTTGGACAGACTCTGCATAAACCGCACCGGAGAATAGATCTGCTGACACAGAAGAGGGGCAGTTTCCTGAATATCCGTCACTTCCTCTGCCGTCACATTGGTTATATAAGGAATCTTAAGAGGCGTAAACTCTACCGCCTCCAGCTCTTTTTTCAGTTCCTCTGATGCATCCTTAAGGAAGGGTGAATGGAAAGGCCCATCCACATTCAGCATCATGGTTCTTCTGGCACCGGCCTCTTTCAGCCGCACAGACGCCTCTTCCACCGCCTCTTTCTGGCCTGTGATCACGATCTGACCCGGACAGTTATAATTGGCAATGGTCACACCTTCCATAGACGAAAGCACTTCCTCGATCACCTTCTCATCCAGAGCCAGCACAGCGCACATGGCGCCAAAACCGTCCGGCACCGCATTCTGCATCAGAATACCTCTTTTTCTGACCAGACGGATGGCTTCCTCCTCGGAACAGCCGCCGGCCACCGCAATGGCGGCATACTCGCCAAGGCTTAAGCCTGCTGTGATATCCGCCTTTATTCCCTCAGCCTCAAGTACCCTTGTCATAGCCAGACAAGTGGTCACCAATGCCGCCTGGGTATAAGCCGTATGATCCAGAAGATCATTTTTCTCAAAACAGAGCTTTTTCATATCCAGCCCCAGGATCTCACTGGCTCTGTCAAAAAGCTTCGCTGCCAACGGGCAGTTTTCATAAAAATCCTGTCCCATACCCGGGCACTGTGAGCCCTGTCCCGGGAATAAAAAAGCGGTTTTATGCATAGATACCTGTTCCTTTCAGTAAAGCATCTGTCTCTTTCACAAGACGTTCGATCAGTTCCTGGCAGGAGATTTTATCTCTTACAAGTCCTGCACTCTGTCCGGCCATCACACTGCCTCTCTTAACGTCACCTTCCTGTACGGCACGGCGAAGACCGCCGAGAGTCAGCATTTCCAGCTTCTCAAAAGTAGCGCCGGCTTTTTCTTTCTCCAGATATTCTCTGGTTACCTCGTTACGCAGAACACGTACCGGATGACCGGTGGATCGTCCTGTGACACGGGTATCGATATCCTTTGCCTTGATGACCTGATCTTTATAGTTCTCATGTACCTGACATTCCGTTGTAGGAATGAAAACGGTACCCATCTGTACGGCCTTTGCGCCCAGCATAAAAGCTGCTGCAATACCGCGTCCATCAGCCATACCTCCCGCAGCAATTACCGGAATCTGTACCGCATCCACTACCTGGGGAACCAGAGTCATGGTGGTACTCTCACCGATATGACCGCCGGACTCGCATCCTTCTGCGATCACTGCGTCGGCCCCGCAGCGCTCCATGCGCTTTGCCAGAGCTACAGAAGCCACCACCGGGATCACGCGGATACCTGCGGACTTCCACAGCTCCATGTATTTCTCCGGATTACCGGCTCCGGTCGTTACCACCTTAACACCCTCTTCGGCTACCACCTTAGCGATCTCATCCGCATAGGGACTCATCAGCATGATATTTACACCAAAGGGCTTATCTGTCAGCTTTTTAGCAGCACGCACCTGCTCTCTTACCCAGTCCGCCGGCGCATTGGCTGCACCGATGATACCTAAGCCGCCCGCATTGGAAACAGCAGCGGCCAGATGATATTCTGCCACCCAGGCCATACCACCCTGGATAATGGGATATTCAATACCCAGAAGCTCTGTGATCTCTGTTTTCATATCTTGCCTCTCCATTCCGCCGTTTTCAGCCAACGGCACAATCTGAAACTCTCACACTGATCAGCTGTATCGCATATGCAGCACATATCAGCGCCAAAAGTATTCTTTATGTTTACTGATGATTCTCGATGTATTTTGCCACATCAGCAACAGTTGCCAGGTTCTCCAGATCCTCAGACGGAATCTCGATACCGAATTCCTCTTCCAGTTCCATAACCAGCTCAAAAAGATCCAGGGAATCTACACCCAGATCCTCCTTGAAGGAAGCTGTCTCGCTGATGGAATCTGCGTCAATACCTAAATGTTCTGCTGTAAGTGCGATAATTTTCTCTGTCATTTTTGTTTTCTCCTATTCTCATTTTAATGTTTTTGTATTTATTTTACCGGAAAATCCGGAAGTTACCATTCCAGTACCGCTGCACTCCAGGTCAGTCCCGCGCCGAAACCTGCCAGTACGATCTTATCTCCCCGGTGAAGCTCTCCATTTCGGTTCATTTCATCCAGAAGGATCGGAATACTTGCGGAAGAAGTATTTCCACAGTGATCCACGTTCATCGGAAATTTATCCAGCGGCTCTTTCAGATGACGGGCTACCGCCTCTGTGATCCTGCGATTTGCCTGATGAAGGATAAAGTAACGGATATCCTCCTGTTTCAATCCGTTTTTCTCCAGAACCTCCCGGATCACTTCAGGCACACGGCGAACAGCAAACTTAAACACTGCCTGTCCGTCCATCTGCATATAATACTGCGGATCCGTCAGATTCTCTGTTTCACCGCTATGACGGCTTCTCAGAAAAAGAGCGTCCTTTTTACTGCCGTCAGAATGTCCTGCGGGAAGATAAAAAGGCCGGGAAGAATTTTGAAGTATCACTGCACCCGCTCCGTCTCCAAAAAGAATGCAGGTACCTCTGTCCTTCCAGTTCATGAGATGGCTCATGCACTCGCTGCCTATGATCAGCGCTGTCCTATACATGCCGGTCTCAATACCGCTTAACGCCGTATGGTAGGCCATGAGAAATCCACTGCAGGCCGCATTCAGATCAAAACATACCGCATTTACCGCATCGATCTGCTGCTGTACCTCACAGGCCGCGCAGGGCAGGATATTTTCTGCCGAAATGGTACTGACCACCAGAAGATCGATCTCATCGGCATCCATATCAGCCTGTTCCAGAGCGTTCTTTGCTGCCTGAACAGCCATAGATACGCAGGTTTCCTCCCGGACGATACGTCTGCTCTCAATTCCCGTTCGTTCCCGAATCCAGATATCACTTGTTTCTACATACTGTGTCCATTCCTCATTTTCCATCCGGTAAGCCGGAAGGCAGGAACCTGTAGCACAGATGAATGCTGCCATAGCTTCATCCTCCCATTTTTATTTTGGCTTTCAAAGAATATACTCTTTTATTTTGTTTGTCAAGCAATTT
>CALZMS010000098.1 GCA_945788595.1 uncultured Lachnospiraceae bacterium | reverse complement strand
TGGTATCATGCTGTAACCGGATGTACCAGAACCAGCAGTTGGACAGTTGCCAAAACATTATATACATATCTGGCAGATAATTGCGGTACTGTGGTAGAATTGTATCCTACAGATTCCGGATATATAAATCAGAATGGTAACGCAGTTAATCCGGCAAATGTGATCCGTGTGGGCGATCCTGTATTTTACTACAATGATTCCAAAGAACGCTATTCCCATGCGGCTATCTGTGTGGGATATGACAGTAACGGAAATCCGCAGGTCAGTGCACACAACAGTAACCGTAGTCATGTAACCTGGACCCTGGGAAAATGGGGACATTGGGCTGTAGTACAGCTTCGCAGCGAACAGAATGTGAGCAACCTTAAGGCTGTACCCTCTTCAGTACTTACATATGAAGGAGAACTGTGGAAAACGATCTGGAAGGATTCTGCAGGAAATGATATGCCTGAAATGTATCTGTACAGCGAGGCATCTACCTCTTCTGAATATGTAAAAAGCTCCGGAGTGGGCCAGACCGTACTTTTATCATCCGTACTTCCGATATCTGAGAAAAAACAGGTCGGTGACGAGCTTTGGGGAAAAGCAGTATATAATGGTCTGACAGGATGGGTCATGCTGCAGAAGGGAGATACGCAGTATGCCCGGAAAATAGCAGAGGGTACAGGCGCTGATACCGATAACTCTCCGTCTGTTGCCAATAAAGTAACGTCGATTACTCTGGATACAGCCAATGTAATTCTGGCAAAATCTGCGACCAAAACGATAAAAGTAGCGACCTATAAACCGTCCAATGCATCTGTAAAAAAGGTGAACTGGTCTACTTCCAACGGTTCCGTAGCAACAGTTGACGCAGAGGGTAAAGTAAAAGGCATAGGCGCAGGCACGGCAACCATTACAGCAACGGCAGCAGATGGCAGTGGTGTTAAGGCAAAATGTAAGGTTACGGTAAGCAATGCCCTGTATAAGATCACAGCAACATCTGTTAAATTCCGTCAGTCTCCGAAGGCGGACAGTACGTATCTTGGTACACTGATTCCAAAGGACACTATTGTACTGACAGAATCTGTTAAGACTTCCGGTAAGGAGAAGTGGGGAAAAGTTACCTATGCTGGAAAAACAGGATGGTTCTGCATCACAAAGGGCAGCACGTATGCCAAGGCAATTTCTTCCTATACCAGCAACCCGGTGACGAAGATCACTCTGGACAAGTCGAGCGCCGCATTATATGGAAAAAACAGTACGGTAACGATTTCCGTAAAGAGCTATTCTCCAAGCAAGCCTACACTGAAAGGTGTGGTATGGTCCAGTTCTAATGTTAAAGTGGCAACGGTATCCACTGGCGGAAAAGTGACGGCTGTGAAAGAAGGAACTGCGGTGATCACAGCTACGGCAAAAGACGGCAGCGGAGTTTACGCTAAATGTAAGATCACAGTGCATGCCTCCAAACCGGGAAAACCAACAATCAAAAGCCTGAAAAACACTTCAGGAAAGAAGATGACAGTAAAACTGTCAAAGAAAGTCTCCGGTGCGGTTGGATACGAAGTACAGTACAGCACTTCTTCCAATTTTAAGTCAAATGTGAAGAAAGTGACGACAAAATCCACGTCAGTAACCTTAAAAAATCTGACAAAAGGGAAAAAATATTATGTTCGTGTGCGGGCATATAAAACAGAAAAATCAGGAAAACTTTATGGAAGTTACAGCTCTGTAAAGTCTTTGAAAGTAACAAAGTAATGCTTAAGCAGACTGCGGGCTGTCTGGTTTTTACGGACAGTTCGCAGATTTTTTGCGGGAAAGGATAAGAAACAGTATGGCAAAAAGCGTCAATTATGATGCCAGCAGCATTTCCGTTCTGGAAGGACTGGAGGCTGTGCGCAAAAGACCGGGAATGTATATCGGCAGTACTTCAAGAAAAGGTCTGAATCACCTGATCTATGAAATCGTAGACAATGCGGTGGATGAACATCTGGCAGGGTTTTGTGATGAAATCTCTATTATACTGCATAAGGATGGCTCCTGCAGTGTCAAAGACAACGGACGTGGTATTCCGGTGGGGATGCACGAAAAAGGTGTTCCTGCAGCCCGGCTTGTATTTACGACACTGCATGCGGGTGGAA
Organism: uncultured Lachnospiraceae bacterium; assembly: GCA_945788595.1. Lineage (GTDB taxonomy): Bacteria > Bacillota > Clostridia > Lachnospirales > Lachnospiraceae > UBA11957. The sequence continues at coordinate 3,199 of CALZMS010000098.1, read as the reverse complement.
AATTTGATGATTCCGTTTATAAGACCAGCGGCGGTCTGCATGGCGTAGGTTCTTCCGTTGTCAATGCACTCTCAGAATGGATGGATGTGCAGATCTCCAGGGAAGGGTATGTGCACCATGACCGGTATGAGCGGGGAGAGGCGGTGCTTCCTCTGGAAAATGGCCTTTTGCCGAAGCTTGGACGGACAAAAGAAACAGGAACACTGATCCGGTTTTTGCCGGATCCGGAAATTTTTGACCGTACAGACTTTTCCGCCACTGAAGTAAAGAGCCGTATGCATGAGACGGCCTATCTGAATCCCAATCTGACGATACATTTTGAAGATGATCGAAAGGATACACCGGATATTGTAGAATTTCATGAACCTGATGGTATCATTGGTTTTGTACGGGAACTGAACCAGAATAAAGAAGTCATCCATGAGCCGGTGTATTTTAAGGGCGAGGCCGATGGTATTACGGTGGAGTGTGCATTTCAGTATGTGAATGAATTTCATGAAAATGTTCTGGGCTTCTGTAATAATATTTACAATGCAGAGGGTGGTACACATCTGACCGGTTTTAAGACCACTTATACCACGATCATGAATACGTATGCCCGGGAACTGGGTATTCTTAAAGAAAAAGACAGTAATTTTACCGGTGCGGATATCCGCAATGGCCTGACTGCGGTAATTTCCATCAAGCATCCCGCACCGAGATTTGAAGGCCAGACAAAGACAAAGCTGGACAACCAGGATGCGGCAAAAGCCACAGGAAAGGTGACAGCTGAACAGATTCAGCTGCATTTTGACCGTAATCTGGAGCAGTTAAAGCAGGTGCTGGCCTGTGCAGAGCGATCAGCCAAGATACGAAAGACTGAGGAAAAAGCAAAGACCAATCTTTTGACAAAACAGAAATATTCCTTTGATTCCAATGGAAAACTGGCGAATTGCGAGAAAAAGGATCCTTCCCTGTGCGAGATCTTTATCGTCGAGGGTGATTCTGCCGGCGGTTCTGCAAAAACAGCCAGAGACAGAGCATACCAGGCGATCCTTCCCATACGGGGGAAAATCCTGAATGTGGAAAAAGCTTCTATAGATAAAGTACTGGCTAACGCGGAGATCAAATCCATGATCAATGCTTTTGGCTGTGGATTCTCTGAAGGCTATGGCAACGATTTTGATATTACAAAACTTCGCTATAATAAAATTATTATTATGGCAGATGCGGATGTGGATGGTGCCCATATTTCTACGCTGCTCTTGACGCTGTTCTATCGCTTTATGCCGGAACTGATTTATGAGGGACACGTATATATCGCCATGCCGCCCTTATATAAGGCTATTCCTTCAAAAGGTGAGGAAGAATATCTGTACGATGACAAAGCACTGGAAAAATACAGAAAACGTCATACAGGTCCCTTTACATTGCAGAGATATAAAGGTCTTGGTGAGATGGATGCCGAGCAGCTGTGGGAGACTACGTTAAATCCAGAGACCCGCAGGCTGAAACAGGTGGAGATCGAAGATGCTCGTCTGGCTTCCGAGATTACGGAAATTCTGATGGGAACGGATGTACCCCCGAGAAAAGCATTTATTTACGAGCATGCGCGGGATGCGCAGCTGGATATCTAGGAGGTGACGGAAGATGAATGGTATAGAAGAAAAAATCATTAAAACAGAATATTCTGATATCATGCAGAAATCCTATATTGATTATGCCATGAGCGTTATCGTTTCCCGTGCCCTGCCGGATGTGCGCGATGGCCTCAAGCCGGTGCAGAGACGTACGCTGTACGATATGTATGAGCTGGGTATCCGCTATGACCGCCCCTACAGAAAATGTGCAAGAATCGTAGGAGACACTATGGGTAAATATCATCCCCATGGAGATTCCTCTATTTATGATGCACTGGTGGTTCTGGCTCAGGATTTTAAAAAAGGCATGCCCTTGGTGGACGGACACGGTAATTTCGGCTCCATTGAGGGTGACAGTGCCGCTGCCATGCGATATACGGAGGCCCGTCTGCAGAAATTGACCCAGGAGGTCTATCTGGCAGATCTTGACAAACAGGTCGTGGATTTTGTGCCGAACTTTGACGAGACAGAGCGGGAGCCGGAAGTACTGCCGGTACGTATCCCGAATTTTCTGATCAACGGTGCTGACGGTATTGCCGTAGGTATGGCTACCAGCGTTCCGCCCCACAATCTGGGTGAGGTGATCGATGCGGTGGAAGCATATATGGCCAATCACGATATTACTACCGAAGAGTTGATGGAGTATGTCAAAGGTCCGGATTTCCCTACCGGCGGCATTGTGATCAATAAAGATGACCTTTTATCCATCTATGAGACAGGTATGGGTAAAATTCATATCCGCGGCAAAGTGGATGTCGAGAAAGGGAAAAACGGGAAACAGAATATCGTGATCTCTGAAATCCCCTATCCCATGATCGGCGCAAATATCGGTAAATTCCTGAACGATGTGGCTTCTCTGGTAGAGTCCCGTAAAGCTTCGGAAATCACAGATATTTCCAACCAGTCTTCAAAAGAAGGTATCCGTATTGTGCTGGAACTGAAAAAGGGTGCGGATGCGGAAAATCTGATCAATATGCTTTACAAAAAGACCCACCTCGAGGATACCTTTGGCGTTAATATGCTGGCTGTTGTGGATGGCCGTCCGGAGACTCTGGGACTGAAAAAGATCATTGAACATCATGTGGATTTCCGGTTTGAGCTGGCCACCAGAAAATACACCACCCTTCTTGCGAAAGAGAAGGAAAAAAGGGAGATCCAGGAGGGTCTCATCAAGGCCTGTGATGTAATTGATCTGATCATTGAGATTTTGCGGGGCTGCCGCAGCCAGAAACAGGCAAAGGACTGTCTGATCAACGGCAATACAGAGGGTATCGTGTTTAAGACGAAAACCAGTGAAAAGAAAGCGAAAGCTCTCTGCTTTACCGAACGTCAGGCCACAGCGATCCTAGAGATGCGTCTGTACAAGCTGATCGGCCTGGAAATCGATGCTCTTTTGGCAGAGCATAAGAAAACTGTGGCCAACATAGAACGGTATGAGGATATTTTGGACAATTACGATTCCATGGCCGGTGTGATCCGGGAAGATCTGGAACAGATCCGTCAGGAATTCGCAGTGCCCAGAAAGACCTGGATCGAAAACGCAAAGGCTGTTGTTTTTGAAGAGAAAAAGATCGAAGAAA
>CALZMS010000097.1 GCA_945788595.1 uncultured Lachnospiraceae bacterium | reverse complement strand
GAGACTACAGGCTCGGAGCGAGCGCAGTAGGAGCCCGGGGGATTACACATATACCAGACGGCCGCCAGGATGCAGCAAGCCGTCCCATCTACATCAACTATTTAGTACCGAAAATTCTGTCACCGGCGTCACCAAGACCCGGGCAGATATACGCATTTTCATTCAATTCACGATCAATGTGACCTACGTACAGCTGAATATCCGGATGCGCTTCCATCAGGCGCTCAATACCCTGAGGCGCTGCAATGATGGACATGAACTTAATCTTCTTTCCACCGTGCTGTTTGATAAAGTTTACTGCTGCCACCGCAGAACCACCGGTAGCCAGCATCGGATCCGTAACCACGATCAAACGTTCTTCAATCGGACTAGGCAGTTTACAATAGTACTCATGAGGCTCATGAGTCTTTTCATCACGGTACAGACCGATATGACCAATCTTAGCTGTCGGCACCAATGCCTGAATACCACTGACCATACCAAGACCAGCACGAAGGATCGGCACAATGGCAAAGTTCTTACCGGCGATCACCGGTGTCATACATTTCTCAATCGGTGTTTCCACCTCGATATCCTCCAGCGGAAGATCCTTCAGTGCCTCATATCCCATCAGCATGGCAATCTCTTCTACCAGAGAACGGAACTCAGCGGTACCGGTATTTTTATCTCTAAGGCGGGAAATCTTATGCTGGATCAACGGGTGTTTCATTTCCACTACATTGCTGTTCATACTTTTATCCTCCCATGTATATATGCGTTTTTGCTGTTTCTTAGTCTTCCAGATCAGAGTTCTGCGGATTCACACCAAGACCGCGGCTCACATCACCCTTCGGATTTGCACCAAATTCATAATCGTTGCCCGGCAGGATGGCGTTCAGCAGGATACCTGCGATGGCTGCGATAGCCAGACTGGTCAGGGTAATGCTGGCTCCGCCGATGGTGAAAGTAAGGCCATCGGAGAATCCCAGACCGCATACCAGAATCACTGCCGCAATGATCAGGTTTCTGGATTTTGTGAAATCTACTTTGTTCTCTACAATATTTCTGACACCGATGGCAGAGATCATACCGTAAAGGATAAAGCTAATACCGCCAACGATGGCTGAGGGCATTGAACCGATCAGTTCAGCTACCTTCGGGATAAAGCTTAAGATCACCGCAAATACGGCTGCCAGACGGATCACTTTCGGATCATGTACACGGCTAAGCTCCAGTACACCGGTATTCTCGCCGTAAGTGGTGTTGGCCGGTCCGCCAAAGATTGCGGAAAGAGATGTAGCCAGACCGTCACCAATCAGGGTACGGTGCAGACCGGGATCTGCGATAAAATCTTCTCCAACAGTGGCGGAGATAGCACTCATATCACCTACGTGCTCCATCATGGAAGCCAGTGCGATAGGTGCCATGACCAGGATAGCCGTTACATCAAACTTGCACATCACAAACTTCGGCAGTCCCACAAGGCTGGCGGAAGCAGCCGCAGAGAAATCAAGGATAGCGCTTCCATCCGCATTTGTCATACCCATAGCATTCAGCACCAGCGCCAATCCATAGGAGATCACTACACCCAGAAGGATCGGAATGATCTTCATCATGCCTTTGCCCCAGATATTAAAGATCACAACCACAGCCAACGCCACAAAAGCCAGAAGCCAGTTCTGGGAAGCATTGCTGATCGCAGACGGTGCCAGGTTCAGTCCGATACAGATGATGATCGGTCCGGTAACGATGGGCGGCAGAAAATGCATTACTCTCTTTACCCCTACAAGCTTGACGATCAGTGCCAGGATCAGATACATAAGTCCTGCCACCACGATACCGCCGCAGGCGTAGGGAAGCTTCTCTCCCATAGTCATGTCAGCATAAATACCGGTATTTAACTGTGACACCGTGTAAAAGCCTCCAAGATAGGCAAAGGATGATCCCAGAAAAGCCGGCACTTTAAGCTTAGTGCAGCAATGGAAAAACAGCGTACCGATACCGGCAAAAAACAAGGTTACCTGAACAGAGAGACCTTCCCCATTGAAGTAACCATTAACCAGAATCGGAACAAGAACTGTTGCGCCAAACATGGCAAACATGTGCTGCAGTCCCAGCAGCAGCATCTTGGGAATGCCCAGTGTACGCGCGTCACGTATTGCATCATTTCGTTTATTCATTTTTCCTCTCCTCTTTCGTTTTTTTCATTATAACCAGTTCCGTCTGCAGGGTCAATCCGCATCTTGAAAATCTTTTTATATACAATCGATATGTCCTGAATCCCTTTATCTACCTCTGTTCTCTGAAAATGTAGCATACATGGTCTGTCTTCCCATAAGTTATACTCCCTCTGGCATAAAAAAAAGCACCTCTTTCGAGATACTCAGTAATCATTAAATAGCACTGCCGCAGGCCGGGGTCGAACCGGCACGGGTATCACTACCCACGGGATTTTAAGTCCCGGGCGTCTGCCTATTCCGCCACTGCGGCATATAAATTGTAAAAAAACGACCCGAATGGGGCTCGAACCCATGACCTCCGCCGTGACAGGGCGGCGCTCTAACCAACTGAGCCACCGGGCCTTAATAAAATATAATAAAAAATGGACCTTCAGGGACTTGAACCCGGGACCGACCGGTTATGAGCCGGTTGCTCTAACCAACTGAGCTAAAGGTCCATATGTCTATATCCCTGAAAGGGAATGACTCCTACGGGATTTGAACCCATGTTACCGCCGTGAAAGGGCGGTGTCTTAACCGCTTGACCAAGGAGCCGCGATAGGCACACCATTCATGACAGTGACCGTTAATTATACTAACATGAAATCGGCTCCTTGGCAAGAGTTTTTCTTCATTTTTCTTTATTTTCGTTAAAACTATTAATGTAATACTAAATTCCCGTCTTCCTCTATTCCAGAATTTATTTTTTCTTCAAAACATTCTCTCCCGAGATAAACAGAACGCCCAATGTTCCCGGTCCGCAATGACTGGAGATCACACCACCGGCTCTGGTGATCAGTATCTCCTCAAAGTGAGAAAGACTCTGCAGATAGTCTTTTACCTCCAGAACTGTCTCTTCCGGACAGCCTGAATGTGTAATAAACACCCTTTCGTTCTTTGCCTGTAAAAGCTGCTCCTCCATATCCCGGACATAGGCCATGATCACTTTATCGATCTTTCCCCTGTACTTTTTGGAACTAGACATTTTTCCTTCAGATACCACGATCTTCGGATGTAGCCTCAGCATACTTCCCGCCATCGCTTCCAGACCATTGCAACGTCCTCCGCGATGCAGATAGGTCAAGGTATCCACCACAAAGCTGGCCCGTACCATGGGCTTTATCTTCTCTATCTCAGCCACGATTTCTTCTGCCGACTTTCCATCTGCTGCCATCTTTGCCGCTTCCAGCACCAATAAGCCGATGCCGGTAGATAAATTGGCAGAATCCACCACATGCACCTTGTCCTCTGCCTCCAGCTGACTGGCCGCCAGACGCATCACATTGGCAGTGGTAGACATGCTCTCAGAAATAGAGAAGCAGACGATATCGTTTCCCGCATCTAATTCCGGGCGAAACATATCCATTACCGTCTCCACCGCAGGCGCTGATGTTTTTGGTGTTGTTTTATTCTCATCTGCCCATCGGTAAATATCCTCCGGCATCAGATTTACACCATCTTCAAATTCCTCTTCCCCCAACAGAATATGCAGCGGAATACTTTTTACGCTGTATTTTTCCAGCAAATCCTGTGACAGATCGCAGGTGCTGTCGGCTATAATACTGACCATTTACTTTCCTCCAAAAGACTATTCTCTTTTTCTGTTATTTTTTGTAGCGATTATACTCCATTTGAAAGTAAAATTCCAGCATAGTGCCAAACGAATGATTCTTTTCCTTTTCAATAAAATATAAAACTTAATCCGTCAGGTAAAAGCTCTGCTCTGGGAATTTTCTAATTAATAAAAAGTAGGATTCGCCTATTCAGCTCCCCTGCCCCTCAATCTTGAGGGGTGGGGTTTCTTTTTGTTGCTTTTTCCTTCATAATGGTGTCATGAGCATTTTAAAAGATATTTTTATCGACCATTACGAGGAAATGATTTATACATTGCATCCACGTGATTCTGTTATCGAAAACGTGGATAAAATGATCAATTGCGGGGATCCCTCCTTTGGCGGCGCCATGTATGGATGCCCTTGTTGTGATGAACTCAAATTTATTCCTTTCAGATGTCATAGTCGTTTCTGCCCTTCCTGCGGAAATAAGTATTCCATGGAACGTACTAACGCTATGGCTTCTAAACTTGTTTCTGTATCTCACCGACACTGTGTTTTTACTATTGATGAAAATCTTCGTCACTTTTTTCTCAAAAATCGTGACTTACTTAATTGTCTTTTCCATTCCGTCTCCAGTGTAGTCTCGCGTTTTTTTCATAATATGAATAAGTCAAAAAACTTCACTCCCGGATACATTATGGTCCTTCATACTTTTGGCAGGGATTTAAAATGGAATCCTCACATTCACTGCCTTATTTCTGAAGGCAGCTATAGTGATGACAGTTTTTGACGACACATTAAACACTTTAACTATACTTATTTCCGCAATGCTTTTCGCACAGCCCTTCTTAATGAGATGGAAAAATATCTTGATCCTTCTTTTAAGAAAATCAAATCCGCCTGCTACAAGGATCATCCTCATGGATTTTACGTTTATGCAAAACCAAGAAAATGTGACTCCAAATCTGTAATAAAATATATCGGACGATATCTCGGCAGACCTGTTATAGCAGCATCTCGTATCGACAGCTATGATGGTGAATTGTTCGCCGGAAGGCGAACTTTCCTATAAAGAAAAACAAAAAGATCTGCATTTCTTTGCAGATCTTTCATCAGCTCCCCGAGTAGGGCTCGAACCTACAACAACTCGGTTAACAGCCGAGTGCTCTACCATTGAGCTATCGAGGACTATAGTTTTGCTTCGCTAACCTAACACACGAACTCTTTGAGTTCGTGACGAAGCTTTATTCAAAGGTTTGCACCTTCAAAACCGAATCTGAAATTAATTCTAACAAGTTTTCCTTCTCTTGGTTAAGCGCTCGACCGATTAGTAAATGTCAGCTGAACACATTGCTGTGCTTACACCTCATTCCTATCTACCTCATAGTCTCTAAGGGGTCTTACAGATTTCTCTTGGATATCTCATCTTGAGGGGGGCTTCACGCTTAGATGCCTTCAGCGTTTATCCCTGCCGGACTTGGCTACTCTGCCATAGGACTGATTCCTAACAGATACACCAGTGGTCCGTCCATCCCGGTCCTCTCGTACTAAGGACAGCTCCTCTCAAATATCCTACGCCCACGCCGGATAGGGACCGAACTGTCTCACG
>CALZMS010000096.1 GCA_945788595.1 uncultured Lachnospiraceae bacterium | reverse complement strand
ATTTGCTAATAATAAAAAAGTCCCGCTAATTTATAAAGATTACTTTTCAGTATCTTTTTTCATTAATAAAAAACATTGTATTGTACCATTTTTATAAAATTATCAAACCTTCAAGCGTACTATAAAATAGAAAGGCACATTTTTATGTCAAAATTTATTGCATATACCATCGGCCGTGATCTGTTAATGAACCGGATCCTGCCTCTACCCACCGAAACAATATCTGTCGAGTCCCTGTATGGACGCGTCCTGGCTCAGGATGTGACAGCAAAAGTCAATGTACCATCCTTTGACCGTTCTCCCTACGATGGCTATGCTTTTCGTTCCGGGGATACCGCCGAAGCCTCCAGAGAGCATCCGGTAACTTTACGGATTCTGGAAGAAATCCCCGCCGGCAGCGTGTCCCATTATCCCGTGACCGAAGGCTGTGCCGCAAAAGTGCTGACCGGTGCACCGATCCCTGAAGGAGCAGATGCCGTGATCAAATTTGAGCAGACGGAATTTACTGCCGAGACCGTTACCATTTCCTCCCCATGCAAAGAAGGCAGCAACATAGTTAAGACCGGTGAAGACGTAAAAACCGGAGATCTTCTGGCGAAATCCGGAACAAAGATCGATGCAGGTCTGGCCGGAACACTGGCCTCTCAAAATATCACCTCTGCCCTGGTTTACCGGATTCCCCGTATCGGTATTTTGTCCACCGGTACAGAGCTTCTGGAACTTGGAGCAGAAAGCATTCCCGGAAAAATATACGATTCCAACAGATATATGCTCAGCGGCGCTGTCCAAAATATGGGATTTATCCCTGTACTGTATGGCCCGGCAGCGGACCGCACGGAGGATATTTGTACACTGATAAAAAAAGGACTCACACAATGTGACGCCCTTCTGATCACCGGCGGTGTTTCTGTAGGTGACTATGATCTTACACCGGCCGCCATGGACATGGCCGGCGCTGAAACTCTGTTTCGCGGTGTAGATATGAAGCCCGGCATGGCATGTGCCTATGGAATATATGATGGAAAACCCATCTGCGCTCTGTCCGGTAACCCGGCTTCTGCCATCACCAACTTTTATGCCATTGCTGCTCCCGTTTTAAGAAAGCTCAGCGGACAGACGGATTGTCTTCCCAAAGAAATCTCCGTGAAACTGATCAACGGTTTTCGCAAAAAAAGTCCCGCAACCCGCTTCCTACGCGGCACTCTGGATCTTTCCGATGGTACTGTACGTATGAATGTTCCCCGGGAGCAGGGAAATGCTGTACTGAGCAGTACAATTGGCTGCGACGTTATCGCTATTATTCCAGCCGGAAGCGACGCGATTGGCGAAGGAACTGAACTGAAAGGATTTCTCCTTTAAATAGATTCAAAATTTTATGAAAACACACCCGGAGGAATACAGATGAGCACCATTCCCGTTATCGGTTTTGCCGCCTACTCCGGCACCGGAAAAACCACACTGATCGAGCAAATCGTATATACCTTAAAAAGCCAGGGATACCGTATCGCTGTCATCAAACACGACGCCCACCAGTTTGAGATTGACAAAGAAGGGAAAGATTCCTGGCGCTTTACCCATGCCGGCGCAGATCTGACCATCGTCAGCTCCCGGGAAAAAACCGCCATGATCGAACAGCGGGAAAAAAGCTTCTCAGATCTGATCGCCATGGTACACGATGTAGATCTGATCCTTGTGGAAGGGTATAAACAGGAAAAAGTCCCCCGCATCGGGATCAGCAGAAAAGCCACTGGCAAAGGGCTCCCCCGCGCTGCGGAAGAATATATAGCGGTAGTGACCGATGATAAGATCCTTGCCGCCAATTGTGATCCCGTATTTTCTCTGGATGATATTCAGGGCATAAGTGCTTTCATCAAAAAAACGGCCAACATCTAGCCACATCCCACATTAATTATTCTATCCACGCATTATCAGCAACACCTGGGAAAAGCCCCTCCTGTATATATTGTCCCGGAAAACCCTCCGAAAACGCCGGCACTTAGCGAGAGCAAGCCGCAAGGCGCAGCCTCGAGCTTAGTACCGCTGCGTTTAAGGCGGAGCGAAAGCGCGTTTTCCGGGACAATATATACAGGAGGGGCTTTTCCCAGGTGTTGCGTCCGTCCCTCAAACTCTAAAATCACTCTCGTTTCAGACAGCAGACAACCTCAATATGCTCCGTCGAAGGAAACATATCAAACGGCCAAGCCGTAAGCGCCCGGTACCCATGCCCTGTCAGATACTTAAGATCCCTTGCCATAGTCTCCGGATTACAGGAAATATAAACAACATTCTTCGGAGCCAGCTGCACCACAGAAGATAAAAACACCTCATCACTGCCACTTCTCGGCGGATCCATAAAAACCACATCCACCTTTTCCCCATTAGCCGCCATCTCCCGCATAAAATCCCCTGCGTCATCACAGTAAAATTCCACATTGCTGACATTATTGGCTCTGGCATTCTTCATAGCATCCCGAACAGCATCCTCATTCAGCTCAATACCGATTACCTGCTTTGCCCGGTCCGAAGCAATCAGACCGATAGTACCGATACCACAATACGCATCCACGATCCGTTCCTTACCCGTCAGACTGGCTAAATGAATAGCCTTCTGATACAGCTTTTCTGTCTGGATCGGATTAATCTGGTAAAATGACCGGGAAGAAATACGAAATTCCTTACCGCAGAGAGTATCTGTAATATACCCTTTGCCATACAGCACCTTTTCCCTCTCTCCCAGCACCATGCTGGTATCCTGATCATTGATATTCTGTACAATAGTCGTGATCTCCGGATGTTTCTGCCGCAGAACCCGGATAAAATTATTTTTAGACGGGAATATGGGCGAAGCCATCACCAGTACCACCATAATCTGCCCGGAAGTTTTTCCCACCCGGATCAGAATATGGCGAAACAGCCCTCTTCCCGTATCTTCATCATATACCGGCAGCTTAAAGGACTGCAAAAGCTCCCGGATCGTCACAATGATCTCATCCGCCCTCTCGTCTTCAATCAGACAGGAATCCACCGACACAACTCTATGGGAACCTTCGGCATAGATACCGGAGATCACATTTCCCTTACTGTGATCCAGCACAGCATGCACCTTGTTCCGATAATGATAAGGCACCTCCATACCGCAGATAGGAAAAACCCTACAGTATGGGCCAATCAGTTCTTCTGTTTTTTTCTGTTTCTCTTCCAGCTGTTTTTCGTAAGGAATACCCTGAAGTTGGCATCCGCCGCACTGTCTGGATTTTGGACATTTTTTTACATTGTTTTCCACGATAGTTCTCCTCATCCGATCTATTTTATTTCTCTTAATTTCTTCTTGTGCAATGCCCGCATACCTTCGATCTCATTGCAGATCTCTTTCTGCTCACAGTGACCGCAATCCATCTCTATTCCGTCAAAAATATGATTCAGCGTCAGTGTCACTTCTTTAACCTTTTCCGCTGTACCAAGCAGTTTTTTATACAGCTCATTCTCACCCACAAGCAAAATCACAGTTACGGATCTTACCTTTTCCATCCTGCAAAAAGCCTCATGCACTGTCCATCCTGCTTTTGCCGCGTCAAATCCTGCTGCCAGTGCAGCTTTTCCGACCCGGAGATTGATATTATAATGTGTCGGAGACTGTCTAAGCATCACATCTTTCATACGGATCCGGGCATCCGTCAGAAGTTCTTCCTGGGTAAACGCATACAAATCCCCGTCCGTAATGTCCTCTGCCTCCAGCAGTACGATTTTTCCAAAGGAAACATGGGACTGGGAGCCATCCATAATTGCAGGATCTCCTATGCAGTACACGCCGTCAGAAAGTATTTTCTCCTGCGCTCTTTCCCTCTGATCTGTCCCATCAGATCCATTGAAAACTGTCTTTTCCCGCAGCCGGGAGGATGGCAGTATAAGATTAACAGACTCTTTCGGATACCCGCCCAGCTCCACGGCCGTATCCCGCTCCATAAGAAATGTATTTTTTTCCTGCAATGGCCAGAAGCTTTCTGGCCGCGGCAGTGGCTGCAGAGGGTGAGCACAGCAGCTTTTTATTGTTTCTGCAATATACTTATCAAATATGTTCATCAGATCCGCCGGTCTCTTTTTATATTATCGTAATGCTTCATCATCGGTTTTTCCAGAAGCTTTACCAGCTTTGTATCCAGATTGAACCAGTAAATGAGCATCGTTAATGCAAAAAACGCAAAAATTACAATCACGATTATCAATAATATTTTCATGGTCGTCCTCTTTCTCTACCGCCATTTGCCTTGCATTGCTTTTTGCACCGGTAATGGCATCTGTGGATTTTTACATACCCATCTGCCGCGCATACTCCGCAGCACCAAGGGCACCCATAAGCTGGGGATCGATAGGTAACTCTGCCACTTTGATCTTAAGTACTTGTTCAATGGCTTTTTTCAGACCTTCGTTTTTTGCACAGCCGCCGGTGAGGGTGATTTTTCCGTCTGTACCGGCCTTTTTTGCCATAACGAAACATCTTTTCGCAATGGATACCTGCAATCCCGCCGCAATCTCTTCACGAGGTTTTCCCTCACCGACCAGAGAAATCACCTCGGACTCCGCAAATACTGCACACTGTGCGGTAATCGGTATCACATTTTTTGCCGATAGGGACAGACGGCAGAAATCTTCCAGGGGCATTTCAAAGGCTCTTGCCATTCCTTCAAAAAACTTTCCGGTACCGGCGGCACATTTGTCATTCATTGCAAAATTCTTGACCGTTCCGTCTGTATCCACAGCAATTCCCTTGACGTCCTGCCCTCCGATATCGATGATTCCCGTAATTGTCGGGTCTGTCACATGTACACCCATGGCATGACAGGAGATCTCTGAAATATTTTCATCCGCAAAGGGTACCTTGTTTCTTCCGTAACCGGTACCCACCAGATAGGTCAGATCCTCCGGTTTTTCCAGATCTTCTACCATAGCAATGGCTTCTGTCAAAGCCAGGTTTGCTGTCTCCACTGGATTAATCTTGGAGCGTACCGTAGCATGTCCCGCGATTTTTCCTGTTTCGTCCAGAATTACACATTTTCCGTATGTGGATCCCACATCGCATCCACCGTAATATTTTGCCATATATTCTCCTTTTCTTTACCAGCTTTCACTGTCATCAAAATCCACCAGGGTCGGGTCCAGTGGTTTTTCTTTCATCACAGTATCCATATATCTGTTGATATGATCACGCATCGAACGTCTGGATACCGTAGTGGGATCCATAAGATCCTGGGGCAGCCATACAAAATGCACGCCCCGCCGTCTGGCTTCCTCTTCAAACAATCCGCTGATGGCCCCTACTCCTTTGCAGGAAATCTGATCAAACATAATGATCATGTCCGCATTGAACTGC
>CALZMS010000095.1 GCA_945788595.1 uncultured Lachnospiraceae bacterium | reverse complement strand
AATTTTAGCTTTTGCCTGCATTTCCAAACGATAGGGCGTTACGCCATCCATAGGTTTCACCACACCATAAAAAGCCGAGAGAATCCTGAGATGCTCCTGCACATAGGCAAACTCTCCGTTTGCAAATACGGACGGCGCCATATACTGATAAGCGATTCCCTCGTAGGACAGAATGGCCGGCGTCAGCCGCCTGTACAGATCCATATGCTGGAACCGGTCATAATTCTGTCTGGCAATACTGTCGTTGCATGCCCAGAGCTTTTTGGCATCTTCATAGGACAGTGCCTGCATCCAGCGCATAATCTCCTCTGTACTTTCCATAAATACAGGCAAACCCTCGGGAACAAGGATATCCGTCTCCTCATTCATCTTTTTTGCCGGTGAAAGGATGATCCGCATTACAATTCCTCCAGCATCTGCTGAGGATTATCCGCAGCCTTTACCTTATCCATGGCTTTCACGATGATGCCGTTCTCATCGATCAGATAGGTGGTACGCACTATGCCCATGGATACTTTTCCGTAGTTTTTCTTTTCTTTCCATACATCGTAAGCTTCGATGGCCTGACGATCCGGGTCGGACAGCAGGGTAAAGGGCAGGGTGTATTTTGTCTCAAAGTTCTTATGAGACTTTACGGAATCCTTGCTTACACCCAGAACCACAGCCCCCTTTTCCAGAAACTGCGGGTATCTCTCCGCAAAGCCACAGGCCTGCTTTGTGCATCCTGCTGTATTATCCTTGGGATAGAAATACAGGATCACTTTTTTGCCTCTGTATTCCTCCAGTGTATGTATGTCACCATTCTGATCCGGCAGGGTGAAATCCGGTGCTTTTGTTCCTACTTCCAGCATAAATTTATTCTCCTTTTCTCTTAACTCTGCAGCGTAATTATTCACAACAGTTCCTATGTCACACTATATCACATTCGCATTCTTCTGAAAATCCAAACTTTACTCATACTTTTCTTCAAGAAAGATCCTGCATCCAGCCTTTTCTTCTGAAAATAAAAATGGTAATTCCCAGCCGGACACATTCCTCCAGTGATAGAATGCCATACACCAAAGGGATGGAAAGATGCAGCCCAAAGGCCGCAATAAGTCCCAGCGGCACACCAAATAGCCATGTTCCTATCAGATCCACGTACATAATATACTGTGTCTTGCCGCCGCTGCGGACGATCCCACCGCCAAGGATCATATTTTCCACCTTCACCGGCGCAAACAAGGCAAAAACAAACAGCAGCTGACAGGCCATAGCTCTTACCGCTTCTTCCACCTGAAAAACACTGACATACATGCGGCTTGTCAGCACCACTGCCAGTGACAGCAGTAAAGAGCCATAAATTCCATACCGACACATCTTTTTCGCTTCTATATACGCCAGATCATATTCTCCGGCTCCCAGCCTTTTTCCCGTCAGTATCCCCGCGGCCTGGGCTACACCGCCCATCAGTCCCATAAAAAGTGATACGATAGGACCGATCAGCGTCATAGCCGCGCAGGATGCCGTCCCGATATGTCCATAAATGATGCCATATACATTCTCTCCCAGACTCCAGAAAAGCTCACATACCAGAATCGGTGCCAGAATACCGGCATACTGTCTCCATTTTTCACCATTCATATCCAAATTAAATATCAAAGTCAAAGTTTCTTTTTTTCTGACATTGCGGTAAAAAAGGAAAATCACCAGACATTCTACGATCTGCGCTGCCACCGTTGCCGCTGCTGCACCGGCAATACCCAGCCTGGGAAATCCTAATTTCCCAAAAATCAGGATATAACTCAAGACGGTGTCAAAAATCGCATTGCAGCCTGTAGCATACAGCGGTATAGACGCATACCCCATGCATCTGAGCAGTGCCGCATACAAAAGACTGCATGCTCTGGGCAAACAGCCGACCGCTGTGATCATCAGATACAGAGCTGCTGCGTCACATACATCAGAATCCATAGTATACAATCCCATGATTTTCCCTGGCAGTATCTCACAAACTACCAGAAAAATTACAGCCAGACCAAGTCCAAAGCCGAGATTCAGATAAAAGCTTCGCCCAATCTCCTGTTCATTACGTTTCCCCAGATACTGCGCCAGCATGATTCCCGCTACAGCCGCGATTGCTGATAGCAAAACACTGTAAATCGACAGAAATCTTCCTGCCAGCCCGATGCCGGCAATAGCTGTCTCACCCAACTGTCCAACCAGAATCTGATCCACCATGCTGAAGGACGACTGCAGAAGCCCCTGCAACGCCACGGGAACCGCCAGGCAGATAAATTCACGTTGAAAACTTTTTGTATTTTTCATCTTCCTACCTCACTGAATGAATTTTACAGACAACCTTACAGTACTGTCTTTTCCTTTTATTATTTTATGTTCAGTCCGTAGGCAACGCAAAGGTTAAACGCATAACCCATAACAAATATAGTTACATGTTATCCTTTTTCTTCTTATTCCAAAAGAGAGTCCGACACAATATCTCTTTTCCCAACTCACTCTCGAAATTGTCATAATTTTAAAATCTCATCTACTATAGAATTTTCTTTTTCAAATTACTTACTAAAAATAGCAATTATCCGAATCAATATAATGAATGAGTGAAATCGTATACCTCTGCCGTCTCCGGTGTCCGGTATTCATGTTTCTCATAATACCCGATCAACTGCCCATCCTCTGCTCTGAGGGCCACCATATAGACATCCTTGTTCTGTTTTTCATTATGAAAAGTATAGATCATATTGTGATTGACCGAGGCACTGAACCATTCCACCACCTGTCTGATTTTCTCCACCGATTGAGCATTGTGACAATTCAGCAGGCTTTTACCGATCAAAGCTGCACCGCCGTATTTGCTGTAATTGGTCTGCGCCGCAGGATTCATATATACAATAGTGTGGGAAAGATCACACAGAACAATGGCTGCGCGGTCCTGCTCCAGTACGCTTTTAAACATTTTTTCCAGCATTAAAATTCCCTCCATATAGGCAAATATTTTCTGATCGTATTTTTTCATAGTAGCAAACTTTTCATAAAATAACAATCTTTTCATAGCAATCAAAAATCGGCTTATTTTGAGTTCTGACAATTCAGACTTCAAAATAAGCCGGTCAAAGGCAAATTATTTTACACTCAGTTCAAAAACATATCCCTCTTCGCCGTAATGCTCATTGGGCACCCACAGAGCTGTGCGGTCGGTAAGATTATATACCACACTGTGAACAGTACAATGATTCTTATCGTCATTATTCCACGTACGTCTGCCCACTTCAGAAAGCAGTTTCATGGCCTCATTATCGTCCTCAACCTTGCCTTCTTTTTCCTTCAATGCCTGGAACAGATGCTCATAACGATCCTGACCTTTCATATCTTCCTCAGACTCATAATAGTCCTCT
Source organism: uncultured Lachnospiraceae bacterium (assembly GCA_945788595.1). Classification (GTDB taxonomy): domain Bacteria; phylum Bacillota; class Clostridia; order Lachnospirales; family Lachnospiraceae; genus UBA11957. Next base: position 1,983 of record CALZMS010000095.1, on the reverse strand, counting down.
GTCAGAATGAAATTTGTCACACACTGCCATTCCGCTGTCTGGGTTCTCGGATCTTCTGTATTATAGATCACGTTCAGCTGACGGGCAGCACCGTCATTATCTGTATTATCTGTCGCGTTTACCCATTCCAACACAGCACTATTGCCCTCGGCATCCGCCACCATATAATGATAGGAAGTCTGCGCGGAATCATGCAGATCGTAGGCAGAAACAAGCTCGATGGCTTCTTCAACACTGTCGGCATAATCCAGAATCAGTCGCAGCATAGTGGTGGAGGTCAGATCCGGCTTGTCCGTATTCTGATCGGTAGCCACCGTTTCTTCACCCTGATAAGTCATATAGATACCACAGCTGACACCGGCATCGTTCAGGCCATCCAGCGGAATATACGGAGCTGCCAGACAAGTGATCTTATCCATTAGCCCTGTAACATCCTGATCCACATCTAATCCCAGAAACTGCAGATCCACAGTGGAAACAGAGGCATGGCGATCACCGCCGGGATTAGTGTATACAATACAGCTGTTTGTTTTTTTCATATCATAATTGCGGCCAAACACGCGGTCGCCTTCTTTCGTTTCTGCCGTAAAAGAAGAACAGGCAATCTCACTCTCCTCAATAGTCATATTCAAAAGTCCCTTAGTAATCTTTCCCGTCACAAAATTGATCAACTCGGCATCGCTTTTGGCTCCGCCCTGCTCAAGATATTCATCAAAATAATAATCTCCGGCCACGTTCATCTGATAAATGGAGCCATCCATATGCTCGTCGTTTCTCGGAACGATCTGCTTAAAGGAAGCGACGGTACGGATTTCATTGCCCCAGAGAGCAGCGACCGCAATCCCTCCGGCCAGAACGACTGCCCCGAGACCGATGCCTGCTATTTTCAGAATCTTTTTACCGGTTTTATTTTCTGTGTGTTTTGTATTTGATGTACTTGTTATCTTCTGTGTATTTTCCATATCTAATCCTTTCTATCGTTTTTCTGCGGTGAAAATTTATTCTTTTTTGTGGGTATTTCTCTATATGTAAATCATACGTCGCCGGAACCAATGACATTCGATATATGTCTTTTCCCAAGTGCGGCTCAGTTTGCGCATCATGTCACAAAACTCCGACAGATGACAAACGTATCTTTTTTCGAAGTATTTCCTTGCTATATCGAACCGACACTTTCGAAAATGGCTGACACAGCGTTTTCTATATAAACCATAAATATATTTGAAAGTCAAATTTTTATTTTCAAATATTTTGCCTCTCAACCCAATAACAAGTTTCTTATGTGAACAGAGCCGAGTAAATACTGTATATTTAGTCACTTTGATTTACCCATTTTCTGCCAAATCGTTGCACAGATATCTATGAATTGGTAAAATATAACTGTCTGTCCGATACCTGTACAGATATACATAAAAAGTCAGTGTCCATCGCATACTGACAAATACAGGAGGTATTTTCCATGCGCGCCTATGAACGCTTATTAACATACGTAAAAATACACACTACCAGTGAGGAAACCAGCGAAAGCACTCCTTCCTCCAGACGGCAGTTTGCTCTGGCCGAACTTCTGGTTCAGGAATTGCGGGATCTTGGAGTCACAGATATCCGGCTGGATGAAAAATGCTACATCTATGCCCGTATCCCTGCCACAGAAGGGATGGAGCATGCCCCTGCCCTTGGCTTTATCGCCCATATGGATACTGCACCGGATTTTTGCGGTGAAAACGTGACTCCTCAGATCATTCCAGACTATAACGGAGAAAAAATTGCGCTGGGACAAAGCGGACTGATATTGTCTCCGGAAGTGTTTCCGCACCTTCACTCTCTTAAAGGATGCACCTTGATCACCACCGACGGCACCACTCTCCTCGGAGCCGATGACAAAGCCGGTCTGGCTGAAATTATGACTATGGTAGAGGAAATCATCAAAGAAAAAATCCCTCACGGTACGATCTGTATCGGATTTACACCGGATGAGGAAAT
>CALZMS010000094.1 GCA_945788595.1 uncultured Lachnospiraceae bacterium | reverse complement strand
GCATTGCTTCCCAGAGTGGCACCTACCACATTGGAGCTGATCTCGTGCAAAGTCAGTGTCAGAGAACCGATACGCAGTGTGGTAGCCAGGGCTTTAGCATCCTCAATGCTCTGTGCACCCTCGATCACTGCTTTACCGGCTGTGATCACAGAGTTTACAGTGGGCACACTGGCAAACTCACCGTCATAGTAGATAGCGATGGTCTCGTTATTATTATAGGCACGCTCAGTAGCCTCTGCAAAAGCCTTGGTTCCTTCAGAGTCAAATTCCAGCTCTGTCACGTATTTGCTGGTACCGCTGTTGTCCTGCTGCACACCACCCTGGGCATTGGCTACAGAAGAACCTTCCAGAACGATACAGCCTTTTTCTTTCAGCTCATCGATCGTATAGTTCAGCTTATATCCGCCGGTGGTGTAATCGTAGCTGTAGCACTCATTGCCATCGTCATCCGTCTCACGGATAAAATACAGTGTACCCGGAGTACCCAGCTCCTCAAGGATCTTATTGGCATCAGATACACCCGGAATCTCCACCGTGATACGGTTTACACCCTCTTTGTATACCTTTGCCTCTTCGCTGTAGCTCATAACACGCTGCTGAAGCTTGTAGACCGTGTCGTTCATATCTTCATTGGACGGCAGATCCTGATCAGCTTCATAAGTAATGCTGACACCGCCGGAAAGATCAAGTCCGGTGATGATGTTCTTTGCAGAACCTGTCCCTGTAGGGCCCCAGCCTACTGCGGCAGTAAAGCCCAGCAGGATAATGGCTGCGACCATAGCGATCAGGACTGCAATTCCCTGTTTTTTCTTCATAATGTTATCCTTTCTATTCTTCTGCCAAAGCAGCTTTGATCATTAATGCACATTCGATACGTTTTCTCTGCAGTTTACAGCCGATCTCATAGGCTCCGTTGATGGAACCGGTAAAATTATAGGCATTGGCCGCGCAGCCGCCGCTGCAGTAAAAGCGTGAAAAGCACTTTTTGCACTCTTCCTTGGCGTATACATTACAATGCTTGAATGTATCCACGATATCTGTGCGCACTACGCCTTCATCCACGTTGCCGAGAAGGAATTTCTCGTTTCCCACAAACTGATGGCAGGGATACAGATCCCCCCAGGGCGTCACTGCCAGATATTCTGTACCTGAACCGCATCCCGACAGACGCTTGTAAACGCAGGGACCGCCAGTCAGATCGATCATAAAATGGAAGAAATTAAAGCCATTTCCTTCTTTTTCTCTTTTGATCATCTCTTTTGCCAGCAGATCGTACTGTTCACAGATGATCGGCACATCTTCCTCACGGATCGCATAATCCTCTTCCGGCGGAGCCACTACCGGCTCAATGGAGATCTGTTTGAATCCCATATCAGCCAGACTCAGTACATCTTTCGCGAAATCCAGATTATAGTGGGTAAAGGTACCTCTCACATAATAATTGGTCTGGTTACGGCTGTCCGCAAACTTCTTAAACTTCGGCATGATCAGATCATAGCTTCCCTTACCGTTGCGGAAAGGACGCATAAAATCATGCACTTCTTTACGTCCGTCAACACTCATGACCACATTGGCGCATTCTTTATTGGCAAACTCCATGATCTCGTCATTGAGCAGCACGCCATTAGTAGTCAGGGTAAAACGGAATTTCTTATTGTGGGCTTCTTCCTGGCTGCGTCCATAGGCCACCAGGTCCTTGACTACCTGCCAATTCATGGTAGGCTCACCGCCAAAGAAATCCACCTCCAGGTTTCTTCGGGAACCGGAATTGGCGATCAGAAAATCCAGAGCCTTTTTGCCCACTTCAAAGGACATCAGTGCTCTGCGGCCATGGTATTCGCCTTCTTCTGCAAAGCAATAGCGACAGGCCAGATTACAGTCATGGGCAATATGCAGACACAGGGCCTTGACCACAGTGGGTCTGTCTGTAAAATGCTCAATGACTTTTTCGTAAATATCCTCGGTAAACAGCATGCCCTGGTCTTTTAACGAAAGGCATTCATCCCAGGCTTCCCTAAGATCTGCTTCCTCATAGGATCCCTTAAGCTCGCCGATGGTTTCTTCCAGCGACTTGCCCGCATCCATACATGCCACGGTATCGTAAACCAGCTGATCCACTACATGAACAGAACCGCTGTTTACATCCAGCACGATGGGAATGTCATTGTTGATATATTGATGTATCACTGTAAAACTCCCTTCCACGTTTTTCGTGGAGAGCACGCAAAAATCGTCCTCCCGAATAGCTGAGAAGACGAAATGCTGCCTCATTTTTCCCGGATGTATCTATTCCGGGGTATAATCATTGGAATATTACCATATTTTCAACGGTTTGTAAACCGAAAGCATATGCAGTACAACGAAAAAAGGAACCGCTCTTTTGAAGCAGTTCCCTCCGTTTTTTCTTATTTCTGCTCGCAGGTCTGATTTCCTACGGTGCAGGATGTCTTACATGCAGACTGGCAGGATGTCTGGCATTCGCCGCAGCCGCCTTTTTTCACTGTGTTCTGTAAGCTCTTTGTATTTAAAGTCTTAATGTGTTTCATTGATAGCTCCTCCTGTAAATATTTTTGTCCATTATAGCATAGGGCGTACGCTTTTTAAAGCCGTTTTTTGGAAATCGCTGAATTTTATCCCAGCATTCCTCCCACACAGCCTCCCGCTATGCACAGACATGCTGCGCCAATCATCGCGCCGCTGCTTCTTGCGTCTTGTGCCACCAGGCATACGCTCAATACGCACAGCACGAGAAAATAACAAAGCCCTGTACCCATACCCCACAGAAACTTTCGTCTGTCCATCTTATGTCCCATGTAAAGGCCGCCAAGAAAGCCTGACACGATATAAGTCAATATAATCCCAAGACTCAAAACTGACTCTCCCGGATTCAGTCTGTACATTATCAGAGAAAGCACAGAAAGAGAGAGCACCGTCACAAGACCTGCGATTATCAGGGCTTTTATCATCCGAAACAGAATATTGCCGATCATGTTCTTTTTCATGCTTCTATTATATGAAACAACAGAAAAAATATGCTCTCTGCGGACACTTTTACAGGCAATGTTCCCGAAGGATCTGGTGAAACTGCGTACCCAGTCTTTCTGCTTCCCCCAGCACCGTATCTATCCCTGTCTCTGTCCTGTACCAATTGTCAGCTGTGATCTCATGGTCACAGGGGCATACCAGAAACTGTGTCTGCGGAAACAACAGCTGATAATACAGAAGACTCCGTCTGGCATGACTGGGTTTGCAGCACAAAATGGCCTTTTTTACCTCCAGCTGCCGTTCTTTCGTCAGACCGAAGCTTGCAATGGCATTTTCATAGGTATATGTGGCTGTCTTTTCTTTCCAGATGGCCTCTTTGGGCACACCGTTTCTTTCCATTACCAGCCCGAGAAAATCGGCCTCCGTCTCATATTCTCCCGGATACTTTGCCTTTGCCTCAGGCAGGGCCGTAAACCCTGAACCCGTGATGCTGTATCTGCCGGACACCAGAATCACAGGGGCAAAACCGGACCTCCACAAAGCGGCAGCCTTTTCTCCCAGGGCCATTTCCTGACTTCCGGGAACGAAAATCACATCGGCCTTTTGCGGCGTATCATGGACAAAAATAAGTTCCGTATAAAATCTGATCAGTTTATCGTCCATGAGGATCACTCTTCATCTTCCGGAATCTCTTCGTCTGCAAGGTCATCCACATAGTCTTCGTCTGACCTTTCCTCATAACCATAGTACTCTTCTTCGGTCACATACGTAATCTTTGCCTGAGAAAGAAGATAATCCTGTACCTTTTCATTCAGAAGAGAATCGACAAGAATCTCATCTGTATATTCTTCCTCCAGTGCTTTCACATCGGCGTAATCGTAAAGGGCCACGATGCTTTCCTTATACTCCTCCAGCTCACTTTTGCTGACTGTGATATTTTCCTGCTCTGCCAGAGCTTCCACCACCAGCTCCTGCACAAGTGCTTCTTCCACAGCAGCTTTCAGAGACTCCTCGTCGTCTGCATACATCTCTTCCAGTGACATACCGAGGAAATCCTGATAGGCAATATTCATCTGTTCGTATGTCTTATCGTACAGAGACTGGGGATAACCATTGATTTCGCTGGTGCTGACCACGCTCTGCAGGAGCTGGTCTTTTGTATCTGCCAGATAACTCTGATTTGCTGTATCCAGGGCATCCTGATAAAGGGCAGTCTCCATTTCCTGCAAAGATGTATATCCTTCAGTCTGGGCGAGCTCGTCATTTGCTTCCGGCATGATGATATCGTAAATCCGGCTGATTTTTACCTTATAGGTATAGTTGTATTCATTCTCACCGTCATTCTCAATCAGATTGATGGTCTTTTCATCTCCGGGCTGACATCCCATCAGCTGTGCCTCTCCCTCTTCGTCAAAGAAGGTGTAGCTCCCCAGCTGCGTCTCCATGTCCTCATCACCGCTCTCGTCGATCAGCTCCCCATCCAGATAACATTCGTAGGACATAGCCACATAGTCTCCGTTCTGAGCTCCCCGTCCGGTAACCTCTGTCTCTTCGGAATAGAGGGAAAGCACTTCTTCAAGAGCTGCTTCTTTTTCTTCTTCTGTCAGCTCCTTCTTCTCTTCTATCTGCTCTGCCTCAAGTTCTTTGTACTCTCCCAGTGTCACGTAATCCAGGGCCTTGTAGTCCCTTTTTGCCACATTACCGCCGGCCTGACAGCCCGTCATCACCAGAGAAAGTGTAAGCGCCGCTGCCAGAGTTTTTGTTATTTTATGCATAGCGTATATTCCTTCCCGCCGTTTTCTCTTACTTTTTTAAAGCACGGCTGTGGTTATCATAGCATGGAAGTCCTCCCTTGCCCAACCTTTTTTCTGAACATTTTGTGAGAAAATTATAATTTTTTGTTTTTCCAGGCTTTTCTTTTTGCCGCAGCTTCATTTTCCTGGCTTTTTCATCCCACAATTTTGGTTACATATCCATGTCTTCTGAGCATTTTTTCCATCAAAACCGCATTATCCAGCTCCTGATACCGTCCTACCAAGACCCTGTACATCTGGTTTCTCGTATCCACCATGGCCGGGAAGCCCTCTGCAGACACCTTTTTTACCGCTGAAGCAGCCTCCTGCCTTTCTTTAAAACTGCCGATCTGTACCTGATAAAAACCGCCTCTTCCCGCAGGATATACCTCCGGCTCCAGAGTACCCTGTACAGCATCCGCCAAAGCATCGATAACATCGTCAAAATTTTCATTCAGCAGCCGATTGTCTTCTCCGTTATTGATAAAACCGATCTCTGCCAGCACAGCCGGCATTTTTGTTTTCCGAAGGACAATGATGCCGGGTTCTTCAAAAACTCCGATCTCATCAAATCCCACCATGCCCAGCGCTCCATTAATATT
>CALZMS010000093.1 GCA_945788595.1 uncultured Lachnospiraceae bacterium | reverse complement strand
GCCGAAATGTATAAGGATGTGGATGCACAAGTAAAGTCAGCGCGTAAGTCTGTAAAAGACAGAAGCATTGATATTGTTCAGGGACGAGGTAAATCTGCTGTAGCCGAGGCCGTGTCTACATTCATAAGAATCGAGCTCAGTTTTAGTTGGCTGCCAGCCTGGATTCCACACGGTATTTCCATCTTTAATATAGATATATTTACCATTTGTATCTGCGGGAACATTATTGTAACGATAGCGGGTAAGCCTGAGAAGTCTGGCATCCCGACAGAAGGTGTAACCGCCGCAGGTATTGGAAATAAGGCTGAAGAATTCACCACATCCCAGGTAGTTGATCCAGGGAAGCGGGGTACGGGGTGTGGTGATAACATATTCCTTTTGCTGGTCATCAAAATAACCGAATTTCATAAGAAATATCCTCCTTAAAAATAGGATGTACGAAAACGTTTGCGAATCCGTAACATAATAAACCGATTTTTTCCTTTGGATAAAATTATACTAGTGATATAAGTGAAAAGTAAATTATAAAATATGCACATAAATATGGACGAAAAGATGTGAAAAGTATACAAATATGGCAAAATAAAGTAAAAAAACATTGAAAACAGATGCGAATTGATGTATATTTGAATTACGAAAACGATTAAGGAAAGACATAATCCACAAATGGATTGGGGAAGGATATGGTATCGCTAAAAGACATAGCGGAAGTCTGCAAGGTATCTGTAGCGACAGTCAGTAAGGCGCTGAACAATCAGAGCGATATCAGCGAAAAGACAAAGGCGAGGATACAGCAGACGGCGAAGGAAATGGGGTATTATCCCAATTCAGCGGCAAAGGCACTGAAAACAAACAGAACCTGGAACCTGGGAGTGCTGTTTGCGGATGAAGCCCAAAGTGGTCTGACGCATGATTATTTCGCAAACGTGCTTGACAGCTTTAAACGGACAGCAGAGCAAAAAGGATACGATATTACCTTTATTAACTGTTGTAAAACAAGAGAAAATAAAATGACGTATCTGGAGCATGCGAAGTACAGAGGCTTTGACGGTGTGGTGATCGCCTGTATTGATTTCACTGATCCGGAGGTGGTGGAGCTGGTGAACAGCAAGATCCCGGTAGTTACTATTGACCATGTGTTTAATAACGCGACTGCAGTTGTTTCCGATAATATCGGAGGCATGCGGGAACTGGTAAAAGCCGTACTGGAAAAGGGGCATAAAAAAATCGCCTATATCCACGGCTCGGATTCAGCAGTTACCAAAAATCGTCTCACAGCCTTTTATAAAACTACAGAGGAAGCGGGAATCCATATTCCGGATGAGTATGTGAAAGAAGCTGCTTACCGAAGCGTGCAGGATGCTTATGAAAGGACCAGAGAGCTTCTGGAACTGAAAGATATGCCGACTTGCATCCTGTATCCGGACGATGTGGCCGGATTCGGGGGGATAAAGGCGATCAAAGAGGCTGGATACGTAATCCCGCAGGACATTTCCATCGTGGGGTATGATGGTATCCGCTTCGGTCAGTATCTGGCTCCGCCGCTGACGACCCTGCAGCAGGATACAGAAAAGTTGGGCATGGAAGCTGCCAACGAACTGATCATGCTGATCGAAAATCCCAAGACGACAGGTATACATCGGATTGTTGTGGAGGGTAAGGTCACACCGGGAGGAACCGTAAAACAGCTTTCGGATTAACAAAGGTAAATAAAAAAAGAAATCATAAACAAAATTCCAAGGAGGAAAAAACTATGAAAAAGAAAAGTGTATTGGCAGTATTGCTGGCATCAGCAATGGCTCTGTCCATGACAGCCTGTGGAGGATCATCCTCAGCAGCAGAAACGGCAGCTGAGCCGTCTGCACCGGCAGAAGCATCTGCATCCGCAGCAGAATCAGAGGCTCCGGAATCATCCACAGCCGAAGCAAGTGAGGCAGAAGCACCGGCAGAGAGTGATGTGCCGGATAATGAGGTTACCGGTGATCCCAGCGCCGACAACGCATTTGTTGTATGGGCATGGAATACAGATTTTGTGACTCTGGAAGACCTTCTGGTTCAGAAGTATCCGGAATTAAAAGACCGTCTGGTATTTGTTAACTGCGGTGGCTCCGGTTATTATCAGGACAAGATTGACGCCCTTCTGGATGATCCGTCCAATGAACTGTATCCGGATCTGATGCTTCTGGAAGTTGGATATGTACAGAAATATGTACAGTCTGATTACCTGCTGAGTCTGGCAGATCTGGGCATCACAGAAGAAGATACAAAAGATCAGTTCGAATACAATATTGCTCTTGGTTCTGACGCAGACGGTGTACAGAAAGCATCCTTCTGGCAGGCAACACCGGGATGTATCCAGGTTCGTGCAGACCTGGCAGAGAAATACCTTGGCACAACAGATCAGGCAGAACTGGAAAAGACATTCTCCAGCTGGGATTCCATTCTGGAAGCAGCAAAGACTGTTAACGAAGCTTCCGGCGGAAAGGTTAAACTGTTCTCTGGTTACGATGATCTGAAATACATCTATCTGAACGGTTCCCGTAAGGTTGGCTGGTACGATGACAACGATGTGATCCAGATGGATGAAGCTATGGCTGAATACATGGATTACGCAAAAGAACTGTACGATCAGGATCTGACCTTCAATACCACAATGTGGGGAACTGACTGGGCTGCACTGAAAGATGGCGACGGCGAGAATTCCGAAGCATGTATCGCATTCTCCGGATGTCCGTGGTATACCTACTGGTGCCTGACAGATACATGGAACAACAATACTATCCTTGTGGATGCACCGGTACAGTTCTACTGGGGCGGCACAGGCCTGGCAGCAACAAAAGACTGCAGCGACAAAGATACAGCAGCTCAGATCATCAAGGCCTGCACCTGCGATGCTGAGTTCATGACAGAGATCTACAAAGCAAACGGTGACTTCGTAAACAATCAGTCCGCAATCAATACTATCGTTGCTGACGATATCAAAGGAACTTCTACCTTCACACTGTATGGCGAGCAGAGCATTCCGGAGTTCTTCTCCACAAGAGGTCAGGGCGTAGACGTATCTCTGGTAAAAGCCGAAGATATGACCATCAACGAAACACTGTTCCCGGCAGCTGTTACATCTTATGCAACAGGCGAAGTGGACAAAGATACAGCTATTCAGAACTTCAAGAATTCTGTACATGATACCTACTCTTATCTGAAAGTAGAGTAAATATAACGGATAAAGGACATTGGCTGAAAATGCCGTAATGTCTTAGGATGAAAAGGCAGAGCGCCCTCCCATGGCAATTGGATGTTACCGCTCGTGAAACAGTGAACGACAGTAATGATAGAATATGCCCGGAGAGGACGCTCTGCTTTTCTTCTGTCAGGAGTGAGGTGAGAGTGAAAAAATGACTGGAAATAAAAAAGAGCTGCAGAGCAGAAAGAAAAGGAAAGTAAGCTATTCAAAATACGGCTATATGTTTATTGCGCCTTTCTTTATTGTGTATATTATTTTTTCTCTGTGGCCAATGCTGAATACCTTTTATTACAGTTTGTTTGAATATACAACCCGTAATCTGCGGACAACCATAGAGTTTGCCGGGTTGAAGAATTATCTGAATATACTGGGAATTGCTGAAGGGGAAAAAGGTTATTTCCTGACTTATATGGGAAATACGCTGAGACTGTGGATATTTAACTTTATTCCGCAGATTCTTCTGAGTCTGCTGACAGCTGCCTGGCTGACCAGCAGAAGAGTTCAGGTCAAAGGAAAAGGTCTGTTTAAGGTTATTTTCTATATGCCGAACATCATTACGGCTGCATCCATTTCTCTGTTATTCTGTGCATTGTTGAGTAAATATGGTCCGATCATGTCTACTCTTCGCAGTATGGGACTGATTTCGGGAAGTACGGATCTCATGCTCAGCAAATGGGGGACCGGCTTATCGATTTCTCTGATCCAGACATGGATGTGGTTTGGAAATACCATGCTGCTTTTGATTGCGGGTATTATCGGAATCAGTCCGGAGGTTTATGAGGCGGCAGAACTGGACGGCGCGTCAGGATGGCAGCAGTTTAAATCCATTACACTGCCGCTTCTGAAGCCGGTTATGCTGTATGTATTTGTTACCTCTTCCATCGGCGGTCTGCAGCTCTTTGATATCCCGGCACTGTTCAACGTAGGACAGGGAACCGGTTATATGGGTGGACCGAACGATACATCCACAACGGTTACTATGTACATTATGCGCCTGCATACTACGGATACCGGCAGAGCGGCAGCTGTATCTGTACTGCTGTTTATCTGTACATTGATTATCAGCTTGATCTTCTTTGCGACGATGAGAAACAAAGACAATGGATCGGGACCGGTGAAAGGAGGAAAGCGTCGTGGCTAATAAAACAGCTATGAGTAATAAGACAAAGGCTGTGAGAAGTGCCAAGATCATTCGAACGATCGTCATGGTGCTGCTGGCAGTTATCTGTATTGCTCCTTTCTATCTGATGTTTGTTAATGCGACAAGAACCTCTGATCAGGTTCAGAGTGGTATATCCTTCTGGTTTGGAGCTAATCTGATGCAGAATATCAAAAATTTCCAGAAGGCGCAGAATGGTCTGGGTATTACCATATTTAAGAGTATGATCAACTCGTTTAAGGTATCTCTTCCCTATACCCTGCTGTCGGTTTATTTCTCAACGGCTACGGCATATGGTATTCATAACTATGAGTTTAAGGGAAAGAAATTTGCCTGGGCTTTTATCATGGCGGTTATGATGGTTCCAACGCAGGTATATTCGATTGGTTATTATCAGTTTATGATGAAGCTGAAGCTGCTGGATACCTACTGGCCTCTGATCATTCCGGGTATAACGACACCGGCTGTTATTTTCTTTATGAAGCAGTATATGGAAAGTGCATTGTCTTCTGAGCTGATCGAGGCGGCGCGAATTGACGGATCCGGGGAGTTTAGAACCTTTAACAGGATTGTTATTCCGCTGATGAAACCGGCGATCGCTACGCAGGCCATTTTCCAGTTTGTAGCCAGCTGGAATAATCTCTTTATGCCGACCTTGATTATCAGCAGTTCGGAGAAAAAGACGCTTACTATGTTTGTACAGATGCTGACCAGTGAGTCCTTCCGTACCGATTATGGCGTGGTTTTCCTTGGACTGGCAATTACAATCCTGCCGATGCTGATCATGTATTTGATCTTCTCCAGATTCATTGTCGAGGGTGTTTCTCTTGGCGGTGTGAAGGGGTAGTAGTTTTTCCCTTATAATGTCATTAAGTTAAGAGCGTGTCACAAGTAACTGATTAGTCAGTTGGTGACACGCTACTTTTTTGTTTAAAACTCGAAAATAGATATCTATTTTCCTTTTTAAAAACTAATGATCTGAAACTTATTAGTT
>CALZMS010000092.1 GCA_945788595.1 uncultured Lachnospiraceae bacterium | reverse complement strand
CCTCCGCCTTGATAAATCCACGTTCAAAGTCAGAATGGATTTTACCGGCGGCCTGGGGAGCCTTGGTACCGATCTTGATGGTCCAGGCTCTGGTCTCATCCTCACCGGCAGTCAAAAAGCTCATCAGACCAAGAATACGATAGCTTGCTGCAATCAGCTTATCCAGACCCGACTCAGTAAGACCCAGATCCTCCAAAAACATCTGTTTCTCGTCGTCATCCAGCTCTGAGATTTCTTCCTCGATCTGCGCGCAGATGCCGAACACTTCACTTCCCTCTTCCTCGGCATAGGCACGCACCTTTTTCACCAGATCGTTATCCTCTCCGGCCAGCTCATCCTCTGCCACATTGGCCGCATAGATCACTGGTTTTGCGGTAAGCAGGTTGTACTCTTTGATCATGGAAGCTTCATCGTCATCCTCAAGTTCCAGAGTTTTGGCCAGTTTTCCGTCTTCCAGATGTTTTTTGATCTTCTCCAGCAGTGTGTACTCTTTTGCGGCAGCTTTATCCATCTGTCTGGTGCGGCCCACCTTGGCCATACGGCGCTCCAGCACTTCCAGGTCTGCGAAGATCAGCTCCAAATTGATGGTCTCGATATCACGGATCGGATCTACAGAGCCATCCACATGGATAACATTTGGATCCTCAAAGCAGCGAACCACATGCAGGATCGCATCTACTTCACGGATATTGGCCAGGAACTGGTTTCCAAGACCTTCTCCTTTTGACGCACCTTTTACCAGGCCGGCAATATCCACAAATTCGATCACAGCCGGTGTCACCTTTTTAGAATGATAAAAATCTCCCAGAAGCTTCAGACGATTATCCGGCACGGCAACCACACCCACATTGGGCTCGATGGTGCAGAAGGGATAGTTGGCAGACTCCGCGCCCGCCTTTGTCAGAGAGTTAAACAGTGTGCTTTTTCCAACGTTCGGTAAACCCACGATACCTAATTTCATGTTTTCTTTATCTCCTTTGAATATATTGAGCTTTTTTCTTTAAAGTGTGGCTTCCATTCACCTGATATTCCGGAAAGCCTTAATACAGTGATGTATAGTGTACCACATCAGAGTTGGAATGTACATTTTTTTCTTTCAGGCTCGCTGACGAGCCATACTAAGCAGGCACCAGAATATGCTTTTTTTCTTAACAGTCTCTTGACTGGATCATATACAGCTCGCCGCCGGTAAAGCTGACAAAAGCTTCTTCCTCTGTGATCTCATTGCTGATACAGAGGCTGTCTGCATTGGTTATCTTTTGCCCATTCAGTGGATACTTGAAGCCGGTAAGGGACAGTTTTTCTATCCTTTCTCCCGCCGGCAAAAAAGAAATGTACTTTCCAAACTGTTCATCTTTTTTGACAGAAAAATTTCCTCTGTGCAGGCTGATCCGGTTGTGGTTATCCACGATCGCTGCTTCTATGCCTGCATCCAGCAGAATATGCAGGCACTGCATATTCCCGATAGTATGATCAAGCCGGGTGCCTGTGGCCCCCAGAAGCACTGCCTGCAAAGCCCCCACTTCCACCACCTGACGCACAGCGATCTCCGTATCGGTGGCATCCTTTACCGGATTAAACCGACGTACCGGCACCTGATATTTATCCGTATACTGTTCCAGCACTCCATCCGGAGCGCTGTCAAAATCTCCCACGATCATATCCACTTTCAAGTCATTTTCCAGACAGAATAATAATCCGTGATCCGCTGCCACGATATATTCCGGCTGATATTTTTTTATGAAGGGAAGGGCAAACTCTGTTTCTATTGTGCCCCCGCTGATAATCATTGCTCTCATTTTTACCTCTATGTTTTCCAAAAGAGGCTGTCACATCAGCAATTGTTTTGCTGTGGGACAGCCCTACTCTTTACTCAAGATGTTTTTTAGAGTTTTTCAACCATTTTTCTGACAGACTTTAATACTGTCTTCTCTCCTGTTCTTTGAGCTCTTCGTAAATTTCCAGATATCCCTGATATCGTGTCTCACCGATCTTACCCTCAGCAAATGCCTCTTTGACTGCGCACCCTGGTTCGTGTGTATGACTGCAGCCCTGATAACGGCACTGTCCCTCGTAAGGAGCAAATTCCGGAAAATACGAACGCAGTTCTTCTTTCTCCATCGGTTCTGTCAGCAGAGAAGAAAAGCCCGGCGTATCCATAAACCAGCTGTCTTCCCACAGCTCGATCAGCTGGGAATGGCGGGTCGTATGCTTGCCGCGGTTCAGCTTTTTGCTGATCTCACCGGTCTCCATATGAACATCGCTCTGAATTGCATTGGTCAGGGATGATTTGCCCACACCGGACGGTCCGGCCACAACAGTGACTTTACGGTCAAGCAATTCTTTGACCTTGTCTATTCCCTTTCCTTCTTTTACGCTGATCGTAAGCACCGTGTATCCTGCGGGTTCATAAATATCATGGAGTTTCTGTATCTCCTCCGGTTTCAGCAGATCCATTTTATTAAAACAGATCACGACCGGTACAGATCGCCGTTCCATCATCAGCAGGAAATGATTCAGCAGTGAAAAATTCGGTTTTGGGAAATCTGCCGCAAAAATGACCATTGCCTGATCCACATTGGTCACTGCCGGACGGATCAGTTCATTTTTCCGGGGAAGTATCTCCACCAGACTGCCCTCTTTTTTATCCTCATCCAGAACCTCTATGCGTACCATATCGCCCACCAGAGGTTTGATCTTGTCTTTTCGGAATATACCGACAGCCTTACATTCATAAATACCGGATTCTACCACGTAAACGTAGTAGAATCCGGCAATACCTTTAATAATCTTTCCAGTCATATATTAATATTCTTCAAAAGGAACTGTGTATTTGGCAATCTTCTTGTATTCACCATCGATTTTCTCATACACATATACGGTACCTACACTCACACCCTCAGCACCTTCTGTACTAAATGTCAGCGGGAACTCCGGACTGTCGTTCTCGATAACAGTCTTTTCTACAGTCTGTCCATCTACCACTTGTGACAAAGTCAGTCTGACAGGACCGCCACTGTAATTTGGCGGTGTATCAAGACGCTGATTGCAGGCCCATACCTTGGCTTCCTGCTGCTCGTCATCCTCGTCTTCATCATCCGGTGTCACTGCAGGATCGTCCGTAGTAGTCGAACTTGAGCCACTGTTAACGGTGATCGTAATTTCTGTCTTCTGATCTACTTTTGTACCGGCTTTGATGCTCTGGGCCATAACCTCACCGGCTTTGACCTTAGTACTGGTACCTGTATCCACCACAACCGTAAGATTCAGGTTTGTCAGAGTCTTCTTAGCTGTATTCTCGGAAACACCGTAAACATTAGGCACTTCCACCTGTGTATCCTCTTTGCCAAGACTGACAACCACTTCCACTGTACTTCCGGTGGACACCTCCGTACCAGCTTCAGGGTTAGTGCGGATAACATCACCGATGGGAACAGTATCACTGTTTTCCTGGGTGATCTTCGTTTCCAGACCACTGGATTTCAGTGTCGTCTCTGCAACTGTCTGGCTTTTTCCTGTAACATCCGGTACGGTAATATCTGCCACACCGGTACTGATCACATAATATACCGTGGAATGCGTAGCCACGATAGTACCTTCCTTAAGATCCTGGGAAATGATCAGTCCTTCCGCAACGGTATCTGATGCAGCCTCGCCGCCTTTGGCGATTCCCAGCTGCAGCTTATTGAGGATTTCCTGAGCCTCACTGACTGTTTTTCCTGTAATGTCCGGCACAGTAACTTTTCCTGTATCTTCGATCTGGCTGCTTTGTTCCACCACACTGGAAGAAGGCACAACAGAAGAACTTTCCCTGCTGCTTGAGCCGAACAGGCCGGCAGCCTTGCAGATAAATACGATCAAAAGAATGATAATAATGGCTCCGATGATAAAACCGCCGATGGTCATGGCTTTCTCCAGTGCACCGGTAATGCCGCCCTCGTCATCGTCGTCATCATCATCGTCTTCCTCATAACGGCTGGAACGGCGGCGTCTCGGTCTTTCCTCCTCCTCGTCGTCATCATCGTCATCGTCGTCATCGTCATAACGGGAACCGGAAGCTGCCTGGATTGCCTCCATCTCTGCCTTTGACAGCATGATCGTCTGGGCATGACTGGCCAGCGGCGCAAGCTCCACAAAATTACCGTTGGGATCCACCAGAGAACGTTTCAGATCCATGATCAGATCTGCCATGCTGGCATATCGTCTGTCCACGCTCTTCTGAGTACATTTCAGAATGATCTGATTCAGGCTGTAAGGAAGATCCGGCACATATTTGTTAGGCGGAATGATTTCCTCCTGCAGATGCTTGATCGCAATGGACACGCTGGTATCACCGTCAAAAGGAACACGTCCGGTAACCATCTCATACAAAGTAATACCAAGAGAATAAATATCACTCTGTGCATTGGCAAATCCACCGCGTACCTGCTCCGGGGAGCTGTAATGCACAGATCCCATAACATTAGAACTGATGGTATTGGAAGATGCTGCTCTGGCAATACCGAAATCTGACAGCTTAACCTTACCGTCTGTAGAGATCATAATATTCTGCGGTTTGACATCACGATGTACCAGTCCGCATTTATGTGCTGCTTCCAGTCCGAGAGACACCTGAATAGCAATACTTGTGGCTTCTCTGACGCTCAGCTTCTTCTTTCTTTTAATATAATCTTTCAGTGTGATGCCCTCAACAAGCTCCATAACAATGAAGTTTGCATTCTCATCCTCACCTACATCGTATACGCTGACAATATTCGGATGCGACAGACCTGCTGCTGCCTGTGCTTCCTTCTGGAACTTGCTGACGAATGTCTTATCCATCCGGAATTCCTGGCGCAGTACCTTTACGGCAACCAGACGGTTTAATTTGGAATCTCTGGCCTTATATACATCAGCCATACCGCCGGAACCGATCAGTCCCAGTATCTCGTAACGCTCCCCTATTAACATACCCTCATTTATCATATACTCACCTCATCTGTAAACGGTTCAATCACAATAACAGCAATATTGTCCTTGCCGCCATTCTCATTTGCTTTATCTATCAGACACTGTGCCTTATTCTGCTCCCCCATGCAGGACTGCACGGTTTGTAAGATTTCTTCGGCTGGCACCATATTGCTGAGGCCGTCAGAACACATCAAAATACTATTATTATCCTCCAGTTTCACATCAAAAAAATCCACTTTGACGCTAGGATTGATTCCCAGTGCACGGGTAATGATGTTTTTGTCCGGATGGACACGTCCTTCCTCTTCTGTAAGTTCGCCCATACGTATCATCTCGCCTACCAGCGAATGATCCCGGGTGATCTGTAAAAGCTGACTGCCAATCACATAGAGACGGCTGTCACCTACATTGGCCACATAGGCATATTTTCCCACAATGGTCACAGCAACCATTGTCGTACCCATACCTTCCAGTGCTTTGTCTTGCTGGGCCTTTGTGTATACTTCCTG
>CALZMS010000091.1 GCA_945788595.1 uncultured Lachnospiraceae bacterium | reverse complement strand
TACATCACATTACCACTGTTGAAGCCGATGACTCTGTTTGTCGTGATCACTTCGATCATTTCCTACATTCAGGCCTACGTACAGATCCTGATTATGACTGAGGGCGGTCCGGGTACGGCTACCTATCTGGCTTCCTACATTATCTATGATGAAGCCTTCGTAAAATACAACTTTGGTTATGCGTCAGCATTATCCTTTGTACTGTTTGTGATCACCGCTGTATTCACATGGTTATCCTTCCGGGTATCCGGAACGGAAGAATAGGAGGATAGGATGAAAAGAAAAGCAAGCAGTGTCATTCTGAATATCATTCTTCTGGTGGTTGGCGCGGTTACGGTATATCCTTTTGTGTGGATGCTGTTCTCTTCCTTTAAAAAGAACAGTGAGATCATGGCGCTTGAGCAGCATCTGCTGCCCCAGGAATTTATCCTGGACAACTACATAAACATGAATGCTCATTTCAATTTCCTGAGATTTTTCATGAACAGCCTTTTTATTACCGTTGTGGTGACTTTGCTGGTGGTTTATACGAGTACGATCTGTGGTTTTGTTCTGAGCAAATATAAATTTAAAGGAAGAAATTTACTGTTCGGTTTTGTACTTTCTACCATGATGATCCCCTGGTGTGTAACCATCATTCCGAAATATTCCATGATCCAGAGCTTTGGCTGGATGGACAGCTATAAGGCACTGATCATTCCGGCGATGTTCAGCGGCTTCGGTATTTTCATGATGAAACAGCATATTGCCTCGATTCCGGACGAGATCCTTGAGGCGGCAAGAATCGATGGTGCTAATGAATTTTATATTTTCCACAGAATTGTGCTGCCGATGGCGAAAAACGGTATTTCCAGTATTGCCATATTCCAGTTTCTGTGGACATGGGAAGACTTCCTGTGGCCATATCTGGTCATCAATTCCCAGGAAAAACAGCTTCTGGCAGTGGGACTCAAAATGTTCAACGGTCAGTATTCCACAGACTACGGTGCATTGTTTGCGGCCACCGCGATCTCTATTGTGCCGGTGCTTCTGATCTATCTGTTTTTCCAGAAACAGTTTATTGCGGGTATCGCGGCATCAGCTGTTAAAGGCTGATGCCGGGGATTACCCCGGGAGACAAGCTTATGCAGGATATTTATAAAATCGAGACACGTCCGGCGGCACTGAAGGAAAACATTGTCGCCGGGGACAATTATCGGATCACTGTACTTACCGAAGGTTTAATACGTCTGGAGTACAGTGCAGATGGTATTTTTGAAAATCGGGCAACGCAGTCGGTGCTGAATCGTGATTTCCCTGAAACAAAGTTCAGAGTCATTCACACCGGGGATGGCATAGAACTGCACACACCACGGCTGCATCTGATCTATAATGAAAAAGAATTTTCCTCTCAGGGGCTAAGTATCCAGGTCAAAGGGAATTTAAGTGCCTATCACAGTATCTGGCATTATGGAGAACCCATAAAAGATCTGGGCGGGACAGCCAGAACCCTGGATGAAGCCAATGGCGCGATTCCTCTGGAAAAGGGAGTCGTATCCTGGTTCGGCTATTCTGTGATCGATGACAGCAGATCCCAGGTGCTTCTGGAGGATGGCTGGATCGAGCCCAGAAAGAAGGGCATACAGGATCTGTATTTCTTTGGCTATGGACACGATTACAAAGAGGCATTAAAGGCTCTGTATTACCTGACGGGAAAAACACCGATGCTTCCGCGGTTTGCGCTGGGCAACTGGTGGAGCCGTTATTATAAATACAGTGAAGAAACCTACATGGCGCTGATGGACAGGTTTGAAAAGGAAAACCTTCCTTTTACTGTTGCCGTTATCGATATGGACTGGCATCTTGTAGATGTCGATGAGAAATACGGAAGCGGATGGACGGGCTATACCTGGAATAAGGAATTATTCCCGGATCCGAAGCGATTTTTGCAGCGGCTCCATGACAGAGGCATGCGCACGACCTTAAATGTGCATCCGGCGGATGGCGTACAGGCCCATGAGGAAATGTATGTAGAAATGGCAAAAGCCATGGGCGTGGATTATGAGGCAGAGGATCCGGTGTGCTGTGATCCGGCTGATCCGAAGTTTATGGAAGCGTACTTCAAATATCTTCATCACCCCCGTGAAGAAGAAGGCGTGGATTTCTGGTGGATCGACTGGCAGCAGGGAACCAATTGCAAGGTAGAAGGTCTGGATCCGCTGTGGATCTTCAATCATTTTCATTTCCTCGACAGCAAGAGAAAAGGTAAGCGGCCCATGACCTTCTCCCGCTATGCGGGACCGGGCAGCCACCGTTATCCCATCGGTTTTTCCGGGGATACCGTAACGACCTGGGAGTCTCTGGATTTTCAGCCTTATTTTACAGAAACCGCGTCAAATATCGGCTATGGCTGGTGGAGTCACGATATCGGCGGTCATATGCTGGGCTATAAAAATGATGAAATGGTGGCTCGCTGGACGCAGTTTGGCGCATTCTCTCCAATTATGAGACTTCACAGCTCCTGCAGTGAATTTAACGGAAAAGAGCCCTGGCGTTTCAGAAAAGAGACAGAGGTAGCTATGGGAAATGCGCTGCGGCTTCGTCATGCCATGATGCCGTATCTGTACACGATGAATCACAGAAGTTATCAGGACGATCTGCCGTTGGTGCTGCCCATGTATTATGACTACCCGGAAGAAGCGCAGGCTTACCGGATGAAAAATCAGTATTTCTTCGGCTCGGAGATGATGGTGTCCCCCATAACTCATCCGAGGATCAGCAAGCTGAATGTGGCCAAAACCAAGGTTTGGTTCCCGGAGGGATTGTGGTACGATATGTTTACGGGCATGATGTACCGTGGCGGAAGAACTCTGGATGTATACAGAGAACTGGAAAACATACCGGTATTTGTAAAAGCCGGAGGTATCGTGCCGTTTACCGAGGATATTAAAGGAACAGATGCTGTGAAGAATCCTGAACATCTGCGAATCTGTGTATATGCCGGAGCCAAAGGGCAGTTCGTATTGTACGAGGATGACAACGAGACCTGTGCGTATGAACAGGGACAGTGCGTTACAACAGAAATGGTGTACACCGAAGATGATATGTGTACATTTACGCTGCATCCGGCAGCAGGAGAGCTGGATCTGATCCCCGAAAAACGTTCCTACACCGTGGAAATGACCGGTTTTGTTCCTGAAACGGTGAAACATATCCAGCTGACTGTAGACGGCATGCCAAAAGAAGCTGAGGAAATTTCCTACGATGAGAAAAAGAAAGCTGTCATCGTGAAAGTGCCTGTGACAGCAGTGACCTGTACTGTGACGGTATCGATCCCGGCAGCGTACATCAGCACGAATAATCAGGTGCAGGAATGTTGCTTTGATTTCCTGAATCAGGCAGAGATATCCTTTGTACTCAAGGATCAGATCTACGCACTGATCCAGAAGAGAAAAGATCCGGCTATACTGGTGGCAGAACTGTCAGCCATGGAGCTTGATTCGGATCTGTACGGCGCGCTGGTGGAGATCATTACGGCGTAAAGGCTGTTGGCAGACGCGTTTGTTTGCAGTAAAATTAAAAACAGAAAATGCGAATACGGGATAGCGGCAGGCCAAAAGGCTTTGCCGCTATTGCCGGATAACGGCAGAAAGGATGGAACAATAATGAAGAGAACCTGGTGGAAGGAAGCGGTAATTTATCAGATCTATCCGAGAAGCTTTATGGACAGCAACGGAGACGGTATCGGAGATCTGAAGGGAATCACAGCAAAATTAGATTATCTGAAAGAACTCGGCATTGACGTGATCTGGCTGTCGCCGGTATACCAGTCTCCCAACGATGATAACGGGTACGATATCAGCGATTATCAGGCCATCATGGAAGAATTCGGAACCATGGAAGATTTTGATGAAATGCTTTCGGAAGCTCATGCCCGTGGTATAAAGATTGTCATGGATCTGGTGGTAAACCATACTTCTGACGAGCATCGCTGGTTTGTGGAAAGCCGTAAGGCAGAGGATACACCGTATCGGGACTATTATATATGGAGAGAAGGCAAAGAAGGCAATCAGCCGCCGAATAACTGGGGCTCCTGTTTTGGCGGTTCTGCATGGAAATACGATGAACAGCGTCAGATGTACTATCTCCATCTGTTTTCTCCGAAACAGCCGGATCTCAACTGGGACAATCCGAAGGTGCGTCAGGAAGTCTTCGATATGATGACCTGGTGGTGTGAAAAGGGGATTGACGGTTTCCGCATGGATGTCATCAGCATGATCTCCAAGACAAAAGATATGCCCGATGGAAAAGTGAACGGTCTGTATGGCGATTTTGGCCCGTATTGTGTGCATGGTCCCCATGTGCATGACTATCTGAAAGAAATGAATGAGAAGGTGCTGTCCAGATACGATATCATGACCGTGGGAGAGACATCCGGTGTTACCGTGGAAGAAGCGAAGAAATATGCCGGCGAGGATTCCCATGAACTGAATATGGTCTTTCAGTTTGAACATGTGGACGGTCATGGAAAATATGGTAAGTGGAACGACGAGAGAATGCCGCTGTCAAAGCTGAAAGAAATCATGTCAAAATGGCAGACCGAGCTGTACGGGAAGGCCTGGAACAGCCTGTTCTGGGATAACCATGATCAGCCTAGAGTGGTTTCCAGGTTTGGAAACGACAGTCCTGAATACAGAGAACGTTCCGCAAAAATGTTGGCCACCTGTCTTCATATGATGCAGGGAACACCGTACATTTATCAGGGAGAGGAGCTGGGCATGACCAACTACCCCTTTGAAACCATGGCGGATTTCCGCGACATCGAAAGCGTCAATGCCTACAAAGAGTGGTGCGAAAGCGGACGGGTGAGTCATGAGGAATTCTGGCCCTGTCTCTGTCTGATCAGCCGTGACAATGCCCGCACACCGGTGCAGTGGAATGATACAGAAAATGCAGGCTTTACTACAGGTACTCCGTGGATCAAAGTAAATCCAAATTATAAAGAAATCAACGCAGCAGCGGAGGTGAAAAATCCTGCGTCAGTATTTTGCTACTATCAGAAACTTATTGCATTGCGGAAGCAGTATCCGGTGATCGTGTATGGAAAGTACACGCTGCTTTTGCCGGAAGATGAGAATCTGTTTGTTTACACTAGAGAATTGGAAGAGGATAAGCTTCTGGTTGTGTGCAATTTTTCTTCTGCGGAACAGGCATTTTCCGTTCCCGAAGAATTTGCCGACGCAGAATGCCTGATCTCCAATACAGAGGAGCGTGAATACGAAGGGACGGTTGCGTTGAAACCGTACGAGGCATTTGTTTTGCTGAGATAAAAAGGAATATCCTGGGATGTGTTGGAATGCAAGTTAGATACACCTGTCCATGGTTATAACAGTTGGTGATCCCTGTCGTGTCCTCCGGGAAACTGGAGAACATGACAGGAAATTTTAAGTGGACCTATAATTCTTTCTTAATTATTTTAA
>CALZMS010000090.1 GCA_945788595.1 uncultured Lachnospiraceae bacterium | reverse complement strand
GGGCTGATTCCTGCCGCCGGAAGGTTGATATGGCTGTAGCAAACAGTACCGCTGCAGTCGTAGTTTTCATGCCGCCTGCGGTTGATCCCGGACTGCCGCCAATGAGCATCAGAACAATGGTGATGTATTGGCCTGGTTCCGTGAGCGATGTCAGATCCACAGTGTTGAATCCAGCAGTTCTTGGTGTAACCGCCTGGAAAAGCGAGGCCAGAATTCTTTCCTTCAGGCCAAGTGAATCAAATTCAAAAAGGAAAAAGTAAACAGCCGAAATTATCAGCAGCAGTGCTGTGGTGCAAAGAATAATCTTGCTCTGCATTCTATACTTGTGAAAGTGCAGACGATTCCTGCGGATATCATCCCAGGTGAGAAAGCCGATGCCGCCAACAATGATCAAAATCATAATCGTCAGATTGATGACTGGTTCCGAAGCATAGCTGGTCAGCGAGGAAAAGGGCGAGCAGCTTCCCATCAGATCAAAACCTGCGTTGCAAAATGCGGATACAGAGTGGAACAGTGCCATCCATACCCCTTTTACACCAAAATCCCGGCAAAAAATCGGCAGCATAACAGCTGCTCCCAGCAATTCAATAAGGAAAGTTGTTTTGATGATAAAGCTGGTCAGCCGGACAATACCGCCGACTGTGGGAGCAGAGATAGCTTCCTGCATGGTGCTGCGCTGCATCAGAGAGATCTTACGCCCGGAAATTAAGGCAAAGGCTGCAGCAACGGTAATTACGCCCATACCCCCGATCTGGATCAGGAGCATGATCACAAACTGGCCGAACATGGACCAGTAGGTCGCCGTATCATGAAGAACAAGCCCTGTTACGCAAACGGCCGATGTGGATGTGAACAGCGCATCCAAAAACGGCGTTACAGTACCATTCTTACTGGAAAGCGGCAGCATCAGCAGAATCGTGCCTAACAAGATCACACCAGAAAATCCCAGAATGATGATCTGGAAGGAGGTAAGTTCCTTTTTGGGGAGTAAAAATGCATTCATGTGCAAAAACTCCTTTACATCTCTTTATCTGATCTTTATGATACCCCGGATGTGGTTAAGAGGGTAAAAATGTATTTGGGGTCTGTATTAAAATTGTCTAAAGATGTCTTTTTATAGAATAAAATAGAACTTTTCACAGAAGGCAGAATCGCTTGCTGGCGATGCAATAAGAACGTGATTCAGGTACGCACCCCCATTGGAGCAGTTGGTTTCATGGATTTTGCAGTGTATCTGTAAAGATACTGAACACATAAAACAAAAGTATGAGAAGGTATGGAGGCAGATGGTGCAGCTATGTTATAATAAATCATATTTTGTTTATGAGGGACATGGAGAGAAAAAGAGGACATCATGGAAGACAGACAGTCAAAAGCGCCGCTGTTTGCAGCGGTAAAAGCATATAAAGAACAGAAACCTGCATATTTTTGCATCCCGGGGCATCGGTTTGACCGGGGAATTGCAAAAGAGTGGACACAGGATGTGGGCTCGGGGATCTTCGGCTACGATCTGACGGAGGCCCACGGCCTGGATGATCTGCATGCTCCGGAGGGAGCGATTCTGGAAGCGCAGACGCTGGCAGCAGAGTTGTATGGAGCCAGACGGAGCTGGTTTCTGGTGAATGGCACTACCTGCGGAAATGAAGCCATGCTGCTGGCAACTCTGCGGCCGGGAGATAAAGTGCTTTTGCCGAGAAATGCCCATAAATCCATGCTGATGGGACTGATCCTGTCCGGGGCGGTTCCGGTATGGATGATGCCGGAATATATTCCCGAACTGCAGCTTTGGGGCGGTATACGACCGGAAATAGTGAGGAAAAAACTCAAAGAAGAACCGGATATCCGGGCAGTGGTGCTGGTTTCTCCGAATTATTATGGCATGCTCAGTGATGTCCGGGCCATTGCGGATATCTGCCACAGTCATAATATACCTCTTCTGGTGGATGAGGCCCATGGCGGCCATCTGTATTTTTCTGACAGGCTTTCCAAGGGAGCTTTGCAATGCGGAGCAGATATGTGTGTGCAAAGCTGGCATAAGGTGACCGGTTCCCTGACCCAGAGTTCTGTATTGCATCTGAATTCAGAACTGGTGGAAGAGGGCCGGGTAGATGAGGCTTTAAAGCTGGTGCAGAGTACCAGTCCGTCTTACCTTCTGATGACATCTCTTGACCTTGCCCGCCGGGAACTGTATCGCAGCGGCCGGGAAAATCTGGATCAGCTGCAGAAAACTGCCGTGGAAACAAGAAAACGGCTCAATCAGATTCCGGGAATCTACTGCCCGGGAAAAGAGATGGAAGGAAAATATGGGATTTTTGCCCTGGATGAAAGCCGACTGACCATGGAGATTTCCGGT
This sequence comes from uncultured Lachnospiraceae bacterium, assembly GCA_945788595.1. GTDB lineage: Bacteria > Bacillota > Clostridia > Lachnospirales > Lachnospiraceae > UBA11957. Next base: position 3,119 of record CALZMS010000090.1, on the reverse strand, counting down.
GCAAAAATGACGGCTCAGGAGTATTCGGACAGGATGTTTGCGGAGTATGGCGTTGAACTGGAACTGGCCGAAGGAATTACGGCTCTGGCTGTGCTTACCCCTGCCAATACGCAGGAGGATATTGACCGGCTGGTGCAGGCGGCAGCCGGGGTAGCAGAGGCAGATGGACAGAAAAACACAGAGCGAAGCACCAGAGTTGAAGGTTTACAAAAAACAGAAGAATGCGAAAAAATATTAGTAGGAACAGGAGAACCTTTTGTGCCAGAGACATTTCCAGATATCCAGCTTGAGGAAAAGAATAGCATTATCATTAAAGATGGTGAAATGAACCTGCCGCCCATGGCAATGACACCCCGTAACGCCTGGTTTGCTCTAAAAGAAAAAATCCAGTGGAAAAATGCCGTAGGCTGCATTGCCGGAGAGGCCATCATTCCCTATCCGCCGGGAATTCCACTGATTTGTCCGGGAGAAAAAATCACGAATGAAATCTGGCAGAAAATAGAAAAACTTCGCCGGGAACACCAGCATATGCATGGCGTACAGGATGCATCTTTGACAACAGTACAGATCATTCAGAATAAAGAACGTTAAAATCAAATATAGAAAAAATTGGCAGTTGTAAAGTGTTTTCGCTTATTGTTTTATTTTCCGGCCGTACTTTTATCCAGCAGTCTAGTATGATATAATTCATTAGGATAGTATGGTTTTCATTTGTATTTACACGAGATTTTGAAATGAATTTATTTCATTGACAGATATTGTCCGATATAAAAGTGATGACCAAATGGCAGTTATATAGGATAATCGTGACATCAAGATGCTGCTGAACAGATGACAATAAAATAATGTTTTACAGGAGGAACCGGATGAAACTCATATCCTGGAACGTAAACGGGCTCAGAGCCTGTGTAAAAAAAGGTTTTTTAGATAGTTTTCATGAGCTGGATGCAGATATTTTCTGTATTCAGGAAAGTAAGCTGCAGGCAGATCAGATCGAGATGGATCTGCCGGGATACTTTGAATACTGGAATTACGCGGACAAGAAAGGTTATTCCGGTACGGCGGTATTTACAAAGAAAGAGCCCTTAAACGTAACTTTCGGTATCGGCATCGACGAACACGATCACGAAGGCCGGGTGATCACACTGGAATATCCCGGATTTTATCTGGTGACGGTCTATACGCCCAATTCTCAGAATGAGCTGGCCCGTCTCGATTACCGGATGAAATGGGAAGAGGATTTTCTGGCTTACCTGAAAAAACTGGAAGAGACAAAGCCGGTAGTATTCTGCGGTGATCTCAATGTAGCCCACAAGGAGATTGACCTTAAAAATCCCAAAACCAACCGGAAAAATGCCGGCTTTACAGACGAGGAGAGAGCCTGCTTTACCCGCCTTCTGGAAAATGGTTTTATCGATACCTGGCGGTATTTCTATCCGGATACCGAAGGCATCTATTCCTGGTGGTCCTACCGTTTCCAGGCTAGGCAGAAGAATGCGGGCTGGCGTATCGATTATTTCTGCGTTTCAGAGTGTCTGAAGGATAAGCTGCAGGACGCAAAAATTCATACCACCATAGAAGGTTCCGATCACTGTCCGGTAGAGCTGGATATTGAGCTGTAAGAAAAGGAGAACGACAATGGCAGAGTTACTTTTTAAGATAGTTCCCGGGTTTGACAGCGTGCTGGGTCTGACAAGGACAGCGGACGGATTTCAGGCTGCGGTAGAGACAAAACAGGCGGAGGATGTCCGCCTGCGGTTATACGACAAGGATAAAGAGACCATAGTGCAGGAAATCGTCTTCCCCGGGGAAAGCTTTATCGGAGAAGTGGCTTCTGTGCGTCTTGCGGGTCTGAAAAAATTCCCTTGGTATTATACCTTTGTGCTGGATGGTGTGGAGACACCGGATCCCTACGCAGGAATTATCTGCGGACGGGAGGATTTTGGTACGGATAAAGTGGAAGGCGTGATGTGCGGCTATCTTCCTCCAGTGGAGTTTCATGGCGACCGTCCGTATCGCGCGGCAAAGGATACGTTGCTTTATAAAATGCATGTACGCGGACTTACAAAACACGCATCCTCTGGTGTGTCCAAAAAAGGCACGTTTACCGGAGTGAAAGAAAAACTGCCCTATCTGAAAAGCCTAGGTGTGACTTCCTTGCTTCTGATGCCCTGCTATGACTTCCTGGAGCGAGTGCCGGGAAAGACAGTTCCGAAATATGAAATAGAAGTGGCAGAAGAGGAAAAATCCCGCGTTAATTTCTGGGGTTATATGGGCGGCTTTTATTTTGCACCCAAATCATCCTACTGTGCCACATCCAATCCGCAGAAAGAGTTTGCACAGCTAGTCGATACCTGTCATGAGGCCGGGATGGATTTGTATATGGAATTCTTCTTTGGCAGAGACTGCACAGCCCAGTTGATCCGGCAAGTGCTGTATTTCTGGAAGCAGCAGTACGGTGTGGACGGTTTCAGTATTGTCGGTGACCGGATCCCGGTGGAAGAACTGGCAAAGGATCCTGTTTTTGCCCATACGCGGCTTATGTTTTCCTATGCGGATGAACACATGTATGGAGATGAAAAACCGTCTCTTCGCCATGTGGCTACGATGGACAATGGATTTCAGTGCTGTATCCGTTCCATCTTAAAGAGCGATGAAAATCAGCTGAAGGGATTTATAGAGAAAAACCGGCGCAATCCCCAGAAGGTAGAGGTCATCAATTATGTAGCCAATCATGATGGATTTACCCTGGCAGACACGGTAAGCTACGATTTCCGCCATAATGATGCCAACGGAGAAGCCAACCGGGACGGCAGCAGCCAGAATTTCAGCTGGAACTGCGGTGAGGAAGGCCCCTCCGGCAAAAAGTTGGTCAATAACCTTCGTTATAATCAGAAAAGAAATGCTATGCTGATGCTTCTTTTATCGCAGGGCATTCCGCTTCTGTATGCCGGAGATGAGCTGGGAAATTCCCAGCAGGGCAACAACAATGCCTGGTGTCAGGATAATGAGATCGGCTGGGTAGAATACAGCCGCAAAAAAGCAGACAAAGAGTTTTTGCAGTTTGTGAAGGACGCAGTGGCCTTCCGCAAGGCACATCCCGTATTTTCCATGGAAAA